>JAAZIN010000144.1 GCA_012800855.1 Bacillota bacterium | reverse complement strand
CAGGCCAAGGTTTGAGGTTAGACATTATTAGCATTCAAGAGAATCTATGGGATAAACAGGTGAATTTTTGATAAACCGAAGGCCCAATAGGGCATGGAGCATGCTATTTCGAGCATGCTCCATGCCGTATCCCACCGGCAGTTCCGTCATAATCAGATGACCCTCTTCAACAGTGCGATTGGTGGGCCAAAAATCGGGATAGGGCCAGCTCTGGTTTGACATGGGCCAGGAGCTCAAATGCATCATGCAAAGATTGCCTTTGTGCATAAAAGCAACCTGTTCGGCGACACGGCGCAGGTCGGCATGGCTCATACCCGGTCGGGTGGCATGAACTACTGCTTCATGGCAAAGATCATTCAGCGCGGCGGCCCGTTCAATCAGCGCAATTTCCTCTTCGCTTTTTACGGAGCGGATGCATTCATACCATTCGCTCACATCCAGGAATTCTGCCTCTGGAAAATCCTCGAGAAAGCGCTTGTAATGCTCGTAGGGAATGGTAATGGGCAGGAAATAGTTGACGGCCGGGCCGACAATGCCAATCCTGCCTTTCTCCAGGCCAAGCTCCTTTAACCGGGCGCTTACGGTTGCCTCAAGCTCCACGCCGGCGCGCACATCTTGAATGGGGCTAATATCCCTGGCATTTTGTGCATGCAGCGGCATGCCGATATGCAAAGTCGGAGCTTCCTTTGCCGGAAATACCACGTAGGTCTGCCCGATCCCGGCATAATTTGATAAATACTGGGCGTTAATCTGGCCCGTATCGCTGCCTGCCAGGGAGGTGGATCCGTTGATGATCAGGCAATCCAGGCCCTCTTCCTGCATCGCTTCTGCCAGCAGGCGATAGCGCCGCTTGTATTCCTCTTCTGAAAATGGCGGAAAATAATGATTGGGCTCTAACATAAAAGCACCCCTTTTCTTTTAATTGGTAAAGAAATGTGTCCCGGAAGAGAGGCAAGGCTCTCTTCCGGCAGAATCTCCTTTTACCTTTCAACCGCTATGTTTTGACACCGCTGTTTTTGGCGGCCCTGCCGGCAGCTTGACCCATTTTGCCACCAGGGGTGATATCAGCATGGCCATCACATAAGCTACAATCAGCAGGACAGGGAACATCTTGATCCAGGAGCCAAACCACATCAGCCCCAGGGGCGGGGCCACTGCAGCCGGAATTTGGGCGTGGCTTCGACTAATACTGATGAAACTGACCACAATGCTGATAATGAAAGAATTGACGAAAGAAATGGGCAAGCAGTTCAGGGCGGTGAACTTAAAAGTGCCCGGGCTGGCTTTCGCTTTAGCCGCCAGCGCACCGCCCCATTTGGGCGAGGGTATGGTCAGCCAGATGATTAAGCCGACTGCCAGCGACAGCAAGACAGAACTGATCATCATGGCCGCCGCCGGGGGCGCCGCTGCGAGAGCCTGGGGCGGCATACCGCGGCGGGCCAATAAGGTCGCTACCAGGCCCATCATGGTCGACATGACTAAAGTCATAATCAGCCCCACTGAGCGTTTGCGCTGCTCCATGGTGCCCCGCCTGATCTCACCTGCATCGCTGGCCACACGAATGTGGGCGTCGCTGGTGGCAAAGGTGCAGCACGGATGGATATAGCCGGCCTTGACATCGGCCATGCGCCGGTAGTCCAGGCCCTCAGGAATGTAAAAGCTGCCGCTGACCAGCCGTGAACGGCAGAAACCGCACTCGCCGCTGCGGCATTGGCTGGGAGCGGCAATGCCCGCACGCTCCATGGCTACCAGAATGCTTTCACCGCTTTTGGCTGGGATAATCTTGCTTTGATCGTACATGTCGACCCGAAGCCTGAATGTTTTACCAACTGCGACGGCGGGAAAAGCGCGATCTTTTTCAGGATTCTTATATTCCCCAAACAGCTCATGGCGGACACGCCGCCGGGGCAATCCCAGCCTGGCTATCTCCTGCTCCAGATATTTATGCATATCCACAGGGCCGCATACAAAAATGGAGTAGTCAGCGGCAGGGGCGTACTTCTTAATCAGCTCCGCAGTGATAAAGCCGTGTTCATAGCCTTCCGCGCCCGGATCATCGCTTAATACATGGACTACTTTAACCTTGTCGCAGGAAGCGGCCAGGGCCTCCAGCTCCTCTTTCAGCAGAATTTCATCGGCTCTCCTGCTTCCATAAAGCAAGGTAAGGGTGGCCTCTTCCGTCCCATCGGCAATGGCCTGGGCCAGGGCATAAAAGGGGGTAACACCGCTCCCGCCGGCCAGGCCGACAATGTTCGGCGCATCGCGGAGGGGCTCATAAACAAATTCGCCCAGCGGAGCGGAAGCCTCAATAACCGTCCCAACCTGCCAGTTGTCAAAAATGAAATTGGAAGCAAAGCCGTCCTCCTGGCGCTTGATGGTGAGCACATATCTACCTTTAAGGGCCTCGGCAGGGGCGGAGCTTATCGAGTAGGGGCGGGTAATAAAGGACTCGCCGATTTTCAGTTTTACGCTTAAGTATTGGCCTGCACGGAAATAAGCCAACGATTTAGTCTCCGTACCGGGAGCAGGTTCAAGGGTGTAGCTTTTTGCGTTTCCCGCATGCTCTTTAATTGCCGTAATTGCCAAATACTGGACCCTGGGGTGAAGCGCCCGCGCAACCCGGTTAGCGTTATATTCGCTTTGGGGCAGGTCTGCGCTGGCAGCATTGATTATGCTCCTGCGTTTGGAGATAATCTTCTCAAAACCGGCAAGATCCAGACGCTCCAGGTATCTGGTAATATCTTTACCCATTTTAACGACCTCCCGCTATTTCGCCCATTACTTGCTTGGCCGCAAGATCACCGGAGGTGTAGGTTGGCAAATAGCCGGAAAGGCGCACTCCGTGGCTCCCGACAAATTTAAGCCCGGGGATAGTCTGCTCCATGCTTTCTGAGAAAGTCCGTGCAATCATGCCATCCCACCGGTCGGAGAAATAACCGTAAATCGCGCCTTGCGGCGAGCCTAAATAACGGGCAAAAGTAATCGGTGTGGCGATGACGAGCTCTTCAATGCTGTCTCGGATGCGAATGCCCATGGTATCCTCATAGCGCTTAATTAAATTTAAAGCGTACTCACGTTTAATCGCGGTGTAGTTTTCCGGGGTGACATCTCCCCAGCCCTCATCGGTAAACAAGCAGGTGATGCCAAAATGGGTGGTTCCCTCCGGGCTGGCATTGGGATTAACAATATTGAGGCAGGTTGCCGCAAGATTGTTATTTGTTTCACGAGAAAAACAACGACGATACATGGTTGCACTATCGGGGGAAATGCTGATAAATACGTTGTAATCCTTAATGCCCAATTCTTCGGGAGATTTGTCAAGACCCATCAATATGGTGAATCCCCGCCCGCCAAACGTACGGGCATTGGCCTTCTTCAATTCATATTCCGGGATTAGACTTGGATCATCAATCAGCTTGCTATAAACTACGTGGGGGAAAACGTTGGAAATGACGTGGCTGGTCCGGACAACCTCCCCGTCAGCGGTAACGACACCGGAAATGCGCCCCTTGTGGGTTATGATTTTCGCAACCTCCCGGTTATACCAGAAATCGCAGCCGAACTGGCGGGCGCGCTTTTCTATGGCTACCGAAATCTCATGGGAACGCATTTTGGGCAAGTAGGCGCCGTTGCTGAGATAACTATCGAGCATCTTAAAATAGCGCACGGCGTCCAGGGTGTACAAATCTCCTCCCTGGTAGGGCCAGTAAGCGCTCAGAATGTCGATGCAGCGCTGCGGCATTTCAATGGCCTTCCATGCTTCCATGACTGAAGCGCCGCAGAGGCGCGCAAAATTGCTGTACCTTGTACGCAAAACCTCCGGATCGGGCTTGCCCCGGCACAGGCCTAAATATTCTAAGCCTTCATCAATTTCACTGCATGCCTCGAAAAAACGATTGAGGGCAGGCGTGCAACCGGGGCACTGCGACTCCATGTACGCTATGAATTTATCCCGGCCATGGGGGACGGTGGCGTCCAGTTCTCGTCCCTTTTCGCTTTCCACTATAACGCGGAAGGCATCGGGTATGGGGAGCCATTCCACCTCAATCCCCAGCTCATCAAACAGGTGCCCGAGCAGACCGCGAGCCGGACCTTCACCGAAATCAGAGACCTCATGAAGTGTGGCTTCAAACTCAAAACGGCCGCGCCGGAAACTGGTGGCGCAACCGCCGGGAAGGTTATGCTTTTCTATAACCAGTGTCTTGAGACCCATCAGCGATGCGCGGCATGCAGCCATCAGGCCGCCGTTGCCGGCGCCCACCACGACAAGATCATACTTCTTAACCAAAACAACACCCCCTTATTTGAGATTTTGTTTGAGCAGGAATTCCCTGATCCAGTTGGTTTGCGAATAGATAAAGTCGGGTTTCGCTCCATCCAGTGCTGTCTTAGTGCGCAGGCCGCCCAGAAACAGGACGATGTGCCAGGCGATGCTTTCCGGGTCACCATCAATAAAAACGCCTTCTTCTTGCCCAAGCCGGACCAAGTAGCTCGTTCTTTTGACTGTTGACCACGCCCTTTCAGCATTAATTTGCTTGCCCTTTTCATCTAAAAGGGCAAACTGGTTTGCTGCCAATTCCAGACCGCTTTTGGGTGATAATAGAAACCTGTTGTGGGTGTCAATGAAGAGATCCAGCATTTGCAAAGCAGACTTTCCCTCAGCCAGGGCTTTTTTAAATTCATTGTCTGCGTTTTGCTGCTCGGCGCGAATAAGACAAATGATCATTTCCCCCGTTGAACTGAAATGCCGGTATAAACCGCCGCGGCTTAAACCTGTCGCTTCGCAGACGTCCTTCATGGTAACAGCCGAATAGCCTTTCTTAATGAAAAGCTCTGTTGCTTTTTCCAAAATCATTTTTTTTGTCCTGTCGCTTTTAGAGAGCATTGCTGGAGCTCCTTCCTCTGTGATGCCGCTACCTGCTGAAAAAAGCTTCGCTGAATAAATCTTTCATTTGCGACACGCGTGTCGCTTTTTTAATTATAAAACAATTTATTCAATGTGTAAAGGGTATTTTTAAAAAACTTTCAAGATTTCAGTCCATAGAGCTGGTGCGGCAAGGAAAGATAGGAATTTGCTTTTGCCTGGAGCAATTATAGCAATTTTCTGTTATGGGTGTCAACCCAATATTTATCCATGCACTACCTTGGCTTGCATAATATGGCACAAGCTAAGGCTCAGGTTCCTT
>JAAZIN010000143.1 GCA_012800855.1 Bacillota bacterium | reverse complement strand
TACTAAATTTTATGCCGACCTTGTTGGTCTCGGCTAGTTTTAGGACAAAACATGAGATGAAAAAAATTTTATGCGGGGTCTTGACACGCACTACCATATCAGGGGCGGGCTTCCACGCCCGCCCGCTGGGATTTTACCCCCTTCCGGGCCGCCGCCCGGGCGTTTTCCCAGCCTGGCGGTGGAAATGAACGGACTCCCCCCTTTTCAAAGGGGGGCCGGGGGGGATTTTAAATGCCAGGCCCGGAGGATGAACAATCTAGATGGCGGAAAACAAGAGGGATTACTACGAAGTCCTGGGAGTGGACCGCAACGCTTCCACCGAGGAGATAAAAAAAGCCTACCGCAGGCTGGCGCGTAAGTACCATCCCGACTTCAACAAGGACGACCCCCACGCCGCAGAGAAATTCAAGGAGATTAACGAGGCTTACGAGGTCCTCTCCGACCCCCAGAAGAGGGAGCGCTATGACCGCTTCGGCCACGATCCCGGCTTTGGCCCCGGGGCCGGCGGGGGCTTTGAAGGCTTTGGCGGCTTTGGGAGCATCTTTGAAGACATTGAGGACCTCTTCGGCGGCTTTGGCGGCTTTGGACGGCGCCGCCCGCCCGGCCCGGAGCAGGGGCAGCACCTGCGCTACGATCTTGAAATCACCCTGGAGGAGGCTTATCACGGCGGGACCAGGGAGATCCGGGTCACCCGCTCGGAGACCTGCCCCGATTGCCGGGGCAGCCGGGCTCGCCCCGGGACCCAGCCCGAAACCTGCCCCGTCTGCGGCGGCACCGGGCAGCAGCAGGTCACCCGCGAGACGCTCTTTGGCCGCATGATTAACATCCAGACCTGCGTCCACTGCTCCGGAAGGGGCACGGTGGTAAAGGAGCCCTGCCCCACCTGCCGCGGCCAGGGCCAGGTCCTCCGCGACCGCACCCTCGAGGTCAAGATACCGCCCGGGGTGGCCGACGGGACCCGCCTGCGCATACCTGGCGGCGGGGAAGCGGGGCTGCGCGGCGGCCCGCCGGGCGATCTTTTCGTGATCATCAGCGTTCGCCGGCACAAGCTGTTCCGGCGGGAGAGAGATGACCTCATCTACGAACTCTCCCTGCCCATGGCCCTGGCGGCCCTGGGCACGGAGGTGGATGTGCCTACCCTCGACGGCCCCGTAGCGATGAAGGTTCCCGAGGGAACGCAGCCCGGCACGGTGTTCCGCCTCCGGGGCAAGGGAATGCCGCGCCTCCACGGCCTGGGCAAGGGAGACCTGCGGGTAATCGTCAAAGTGGTTGTCCCCAAGCGGCTTACGCCGAGGGAGAGGGAGCTATTAACGGAGCTGGCGCGCCTGAGTTCCGCGGAAGATAAGGGCAAGGGCTTCTTTGACCGGATGAAGGATGCTTTCGGCGGGGGCCATTAAGCCGGTTAGGAGAGAAGATGCACTATTTTTTCAAAGAGGGGCTCCCCCTGGAGGAGGGCCGCTTAGTTGAACTCGATCCGGAGGATCTGAATCACGCCTACCGGGTTCTCCGGCTGCGCACAGACAGTGTCGTCGCCGTTTCCGACGGCAGGGGCAGGGCCTTCAGGGGAACCATTGAATCCATCGGCCCGCAGGGCGCCTTTGTCCGCCTGGGCGAGCCGCTGCCCCCGGCGGAGTCGCCCCTGCGCATTGTCCTGCTCCAGGGGCTGGCCAAGGGAGAGAAGATGGACCTCATCATCCGCCAGGCGGCGGAGCTGGGCGTGCAGCAGATCGTTCCCGTGGCCACGACGCGGAGCATCCCCCGCCTCGACGCCTCCCGCGAAGCCAGGCGCCTGGAGCGCTGGCGGAAGGTGGCCCGGGCGGCGGCGGCGCAGTGCCGCCGTGCTTTTATTCCCGAGCTTTCCCCGCTGCATGATTTTGACGGTGCCCTGGCCCTGCTGCAGGGGCGAGAGGCGCTGGTCCCCTGGGAGGAGGAGAGGGAGCTTGGCCTGGCCAGCTTGCTCTGGCAGCCTCCGGCGGAAAAGGCGGTGTATCTCTTCATCGGCCCCGAAGGCGGCTTTAGCCCGGCGGAGATCGCCGCTCTCAGGGTCGCCGGTGCTCGCACCTTTCACCTGGGGCCGCGCATCCTGCGCACGGAGACTGCCGCCGCGGTGGCCGTAAGCCTGGTGCAGGCTGCATGGGGCGATTTGGGAGTGGGTTCGCGATGAAAAAGAAAAAAGTGGCCTTTTACACCCTGGGCTGCAAGGTGAACTTTTGTGAAACCGAGGCCCTGCAGACCCTCTTTGAAAAGGCGGGCTACAGCGTTACCGATTTCGATCGCCCTGCCGATGTCTACGTAATCAACACCTGCACTGTCACCGGCATCAGCGATCACAAGTCGCGCAAAGCCATTCGCCGCGCCAGGCGGCGCGCCCCCGGGGCCATCATCGTGGCCACGGGTTGCTATGCCCAGGGCTTCCCGGATGAGGTGGAGGCGATGGAGCAGGTGGACCTGGTCGTCGGCACTCACGGCCGGGAGAACCTGCCCCAGCTCGTGGCCGAACTGGAGCAGGATCGCTCCCCCCGCCAGCTGGTGCGCCCCTACGGCGACAGCTGCACCTTTGAGATGCTCCCGCCGGGACGGCGGCGCGGCCGGACGAGGGGCTTTCTCAAGATCCAGGAAGGCTGCAACCAGGGCTGCACCTACTGCATTGTGCCCGCGGTGCGGGGGCCTTTGCGCAGCCTCCCTCCCGAAGAGGCAGTGGCGCGCGCCCAGGCCATGGTAGAAAGCGGCTACCGGGAGATCGTCCTGACAGGAATTCACCTGGGCCTTTATGGCGCCGAGCTGGAGGGGGTTACCCTGGCTGTGCTCCTGGAGGAGTTGGAGCGCATCCCGGGCCTGCTGCGCCTTCGCCTCAGCTCCATCGAGCCTTCCGATATTACCGGGGAGCTGGTGGAGCGCATCATCGCATCGGAGAAGATCTGCCCCCACCTGCACATCCCCCTGCAGAGCGGGGATGGCGAAATCCTCAGCATGATGAACCGCCCTTACACTCCCGAGGAATACCTTTACCTGGTGCGCTGGCTGCGCAGTATGAAGAGCGATCTGGCCATCAGCACCGACGTCATGGTGGGCTTCCCCGGGGAGAGGGAGGAGAACCACCGGCGCAGCCTCGCCTTTGTTCGAAGCGTTAACTTCAGCCGCCTCCACGTTTTTGCCTACTCCCCCCGTCCCGGAACGCCGGCGGCGGAATTTCCCGGCCAGGTGGAGCGCGCCGTTAAGGAGCGGCGCAGCCGCGAGATGATTGAGCTGGGGAAGAAGATGGCCGCCTCCTTCCGCCGGAAATTTATCGGCAGCCGGCAGGAGGTCCTCATTGAAAAGGTCAGCGGCCAGGACTCCCAGTTTTTCGGAGAGGGCTTTACCCCCCACTACCTGCGCACCCGGGTGTCACTTGACGGGAGAGGGCGCGGCTGGACGGGGAAGGCGGTGGAGGTAATCATCGAAGGAGAAGAGGGAGAATTTCTCCGCGGCGTTCCCCTGCGGCAGACATAAACGGGCCGGCGGTGCATAAAAATATGGTGAAGTCCCTTTAGGGAAGGGGAGATCCCGTAATGCACCGTTTTCTGGTCATTGAGGCCAAGCGCCTGCTGCCCCTGTTGTTCCTGCTGGTCCTCCTGGTTAGCCTCTCCATCTACGACAACTTCTTTCGCGAGTACCCGGTGGTGGCTCCTGAAGATGAGCTGGAAAACGCCGTGACCTTTGTCACCGCCGACCAGGGCATGCTCAGCGTTCCCGCCTCCTTCCAGGTCATCGACTCCACGGAAGACTGGAACAGGTTTGAGGAGGAGTATACCGCCCTGCCCGACTACCCCTTCAACCCCGCCTACGAGTACGCCATCAGCGCGCTGAACGGGGAGATCAAAAGCGTACAGGTTTTTCCCCAGGAAGACGGCATCATCCAGGTCCAGGTGAAGGTGGTGGAGCAGCCCAACAGCTATCACCTGGTTACGATAGAGCGGGAAAAGATTGGCGAGGCGGCCCGCTGGCTGTTCCTGGATGATAATGACCGCATCCTCCAGGAGATTCTCCTGCCCGGTGAAGAGGGCGAGCCCCAGGAAAGCGCCGGCCCGGCGGAATCCGCCACAGACGATTAACGATTAAGAGGAGGCCGGGTTGAAATCCTCTTCAATCAGGGCGGCCAGTTCCGCCAGAGTGCCCCTGTAATGGGGGGGCAGTGCGGCCTCGCCGCGGTCGATGATCTCTCCTTCGACGAGAAAAGTGGCCATGCCGACCCTGGCGGCGCTCATATCCTCCACCGTGTCATTGCCGGCCATGAGGCAGCGCTCCGGGGGGACGGCAATCATTTGGGTGATTTGGGCATAGTATTCGGGGCGGGGCTTGCAGTAGTGCATGTTTTCGATGGTCGTGATGAGGTCAAAGGAGGCAGCGGAGATCCCGCCCCAGGAGAGCCTTTCCACCACGGCGCTGCGCGGGAAGACGGGCTGGGTGGCCAGCACCAGCTTCAGCCCCCGGCGCCGTGCCGCTTCCAGCACTTCGCGGGCATGGGGACGGGGGGCGCCCCAGGAGCGGAGGCGGGGAAACTCCTCCCGGTAGAATCTCTCGATGAGCGGATCGATCTCCCTGCGCTCCACTTCCAGGCGGCGGCAAAATTCCTCGTAGAAGACAGCTTCGTTGGTCCGGCCGGGATCGTCGCTTTCCAGCATGGCCTTGATGGCGGCAAAAAGGTGCGCGGTAAACTTCTCCCTGGGGAGTCGGGGGGAGAAGTATGCGGCCAGCGCCTCCATGTACGCCGGGATAAAGCGAAGCAGGTCCAGCTGGAGCAGGGTGCCGTCCAGGTCCAGAAGCAGGGCGTCGAAGCGGCGCCTAGCCGCTTCCGCTCTAGGATTCGCCTTTTTCTGCATTTTCATTTTCATTTTCATCTGCAAAGGCCATGCTCAGCTGCTGCATCAGTTCGGGGTTTATGAACTCCCCGGCGGCATCGCTGATGATCTTTTGCACATCCGCGAGCAGCCTGCTGAAACGGAACTCGGCGTCCAGGTAACGCTTTACCGTTAAGTTCAGGTTCAGCACCTCGAAAAGCTTGTTCAGCCTCTCCTGCTGCTCCGGGGCCACCTCCAGCCCGGCCAGCTTCTGCTTTTGCAGGCGGAGCTGCTCCCTGCGGAAATCAACCAGCATCTCCCGTGCCGTGTTGTCTTTTGCCAGCAACTCCTGGGCATCCTTGTACCCCTTGAACTCGGGGGATTCCCGCAGCGCCTTGGCAAGCATGTGCGCGGCATCGTAAGGATTCACCGGTTTGCACCTCTTTCCCTGTCTATGATCTTGAGAGCGCCTTTTCAGGCGTGAGCATGGCGGCCAGCTGCTGCGCCGTTTCTGCGGCGGATAGGTTCTCCATTACGGCGGTAAAGGGGTTTTTTTCCGGGCGGCTGTCGTCATAAAGCCGGTCGTAGTAGTCGCGGCAGAGGGAGAAGGCCACTTCTTCGTAGCGGCCGGCGGCAAGGTGCTCCAGCAGCTGCTCCACCCTGGCGCGGCCCAGCCGGCTTTGCAGGGATAAAATGGCCTCCCGGATCCGGGCCAGCTCCTGCTCCGCGGGCTGGGCGGGGATGTATTCTTCCACGATCCTGCGCACCCGCTGCTCCAGCGGCGCGGTGAGCAGGATATGCTCGCCCTCCTCCATGGCGGCGGCCAGCCAGCCGGGGAGATGGATTTTCCCAATGCGCCTCCCCTCGCCTTCCACCACGATGTAGGGAGCCCCGTTGAAGCGGTCGAGCTCTTGCAGCAGGCGGGCTTCGAAATCTTTCTGCGAAGGTTGTTCGCCCAGCCCCACGGCGCCGAAAACCGAGCCCCGGTGGCGGGCCAGCGCCTCCAGGTCAATGGCCGGGTAGCCGAGGCGGCGCAGCTCTTTGATCACGGCTGTCTTCCCCACGCCGGTGAGGCCGTGCAGCACGGCCAGTTTGCTTTTCAGGGGGTATTTCTGCAGCCGCTGGTATACCAGTCGCCGGTAGGCGCGGTAGCCTCCCTCCAGGCGCCAGGCCGGGATCCCGGCCATGTTGAGGATGAGCTGCAGGCTGCGGCTGCGCAGGCCGCCCCGCCAGCAGTAAAGGAGCGGCTTCTTCGCGCCGGCGGCGGCGGCGACGGCGTCGACAAGCTCCGGCAGCCTGGGCGCCACCAGCCTGAGGGCGGTCCGCCGGGCGGCCCTCTCGCCTTCGCGGTGGTAGATCAGCCCGATTTCGCTGCGCTCGGCATCGTCCAGAAGGGGTATATTTACCGCCCCGGGTATAGAGGCTTCTTTAAACTCTGCGGGAGAGCGCACATCGATAAAGACGACATCTTCGCGATGGAGTGCCTCTTCCACGGAAAAAGTTTGCTCCATGGGCCGGAGCGCACCTCTTTTCCGGCAGGAACTTGATTCAATTATAGCCCAGCCGAGCAAAACTGTGCAAGGCGGCGGATTCCGCC
>JAAZIN010000142.1 GCA_012800855.1 Bacillota bacterium | reverse complement strand
GCGGGAGACCCTGGCCGGGCCGGTGGCGGCACTGCTTTCCAACACTCTAAAAGCTCTCCCAGCGGAGAAGGAGGCGATTAAGCAGAAAATCCTGGGCAGCTTCGACGATCTCCTTGCTCAAAAACCGTTCCAGGTGCTGGCCGACTACCTGCGGGCCGATCCCAAGCTGCCCGGGCTGCTGCAGGATTGCCTCTCCAACCTGCCCTATGATTCCATCGTGGATCTGCTGCACGACAATGTAGATATTGAGTCGCTGCTGGAGGAGGCCTTTGCCGCCCTGCCCCTGGAAGAGGCGGCCGGCTATATCCACGGCAGCAAGGAGCTGAAAGGGATCATCTTCGATGCCGGTATCAATATTGAGCCGGGACTGCTGCAGCCGCTGTTAAAAATAGATGGCGAGCTGCCGCAGCTGCTCTTGCAGCGGGCTTTAGCCTTCCCCGTGGAGCGGGTTGTTGACTTCCTGATGGCGGAGCAGCATCTTTACAGGGTAGCGTACATGGGAGAAGACCTGAAAACTAGGTTTATCTCGGATCTGCTGGTCAACCCGGAGCTGATTCAAGTGGAAAGCGACCTGGTGAAGGAGAAGGTCGCGGAGGCCAACTACTCCCTGGCACAGGGGATTTCCCATATTGCCGAAAAATTTGTCAACAATGAAAGTCTTATCGATTATATTGGGAAGCGTCTATTTGATATTATCGGACAGCAGTATGGCCGGGTAAAGGATCTATTCCGCTTTCTCCTCGGCCTGCCGCGGGGCGGTTGCGCAGAGGATGCCCCCGCTCCT
This sequence comes from Bacillota bacterium, assembly GCA_012800855.1. GTDB lineage: Bacteria > Bacillota > Dethiobacteria > DTU022 > DTU022 > JAAZIN01. Next base: position 1,369 of record JAAZIN010000142.1, on the reverse strand, counting down.
CAACAGGCTGGACCCGGCTCTAGCCGGTGCGGTGAAGCTTGTTTAGTAAAGGAGGGGGCATGATGCGCAGAAGAATGGCTTGGTTTTCCCCCGGCTGGGGTAGACGGTGCAAGCACCTGGGCAAGACGGCGCTGTTAACCTTCCTGGCGCTGATGCTGGCCGTGGGGCCGGTTTGGCCCGTCTCCGCGGCGGCGGAAACAGCACAGCAGGGATTCGCATCAGGCGGGCTGCTGGCGGCGGTGGGCCAGGCTTTTGAGGCGGCAATGAAATTTACCTGGCGGGAGCAAGTTGCCGGCCGCCCCATCCCGGAACAAGACCTTTCCGCGGCCCTGGGTTCGCTTAATGAATTTAGCCTTGCGGTGCTGCGAGATCCCCGGCTGGCCGAAATTATCGACCAGGTTATCTCGGACCTGGTCACCAATGAAGAGCTTCCCGGCGGGATTCAGAAGAACAAGGAATTTATAGCCGAAATCATTCGCGATCCCCGGCTGGAGCAGGTTCTCGGAGAAATAATTGCCGATTACCTGCAGGATGAGAGACTGGCCAGGGACATCGAAGATTTCTTTAACATAATTTTTGATCTCATCACCCGCGAGGATTTGCACTACTTTATCAGGGATTCTCTGGCCGCCCTAGTGGAGCACAAGTCGCTGGAAAAAACGATAAACGAATTGCTGCTGGCGGCGACCGGCATGATTTACTCTGCGGGAAGCGATGCTGTTGCGGCACTGCTGGCCGACGAGAGAGTGCCCCTGGTTATAAGTGAGCTTATCTCCATTGTGGCCGGGTCAGTCCCGGAAACTGTTTCACTGCTGCTTGTTGAAGATAATAACAGGAGAATACTCGGCGTGGCTGAGGATATCCTGCTCATCCTTGCACAATACGGAGGGGAAGTGACCCTGGATATCCTCGAAGACATTCGCCTGAGAGAAAGCCTGGCCGACATGCTGCTGCTGGTGGTGGATCCGCATCTATACCTGGCCGTTGCTTCCATGGGCACGGGCCTGGCGGAGCACCTTCTTGAGAAGACTGCCGAGGGTTTAACTGCAGATGAGACCCTGGAAAACGCCCTTGGCAACTTGATCCATGACTTTTTCATGGCCGGGGCGCAGGACTATTTCCTGGATTCGTTAACTGAGCTTATTAAACAGGCCCGCAGTAGGGCAAAGGAGGCAACTCCCGAAGACAGGCGAGTCGTTGTTCGGGTTGGCCCCATTACGGTCGCTGATGAGCCGGCCTTGGTCCAGAAAAGCATAGCTGATGCCCTGGCCAAGGTGCCGCCGCAGATTGCCAAGTACGCCGTCTTCATGTGGCTCGTTGACGGCAATCCCAGTCCTCCCTACAGCCAGACACCCGGCCTGGATCCGGT
>JAAZIN010000141.1 GCA_012800855.1 Bacillota bacterium | reverse complement strand
CACCTACGGGCTCATGGGCCGCCCAAAACAGAATGCCGCCGGCGCTTAACGTCCGCATCCTGCATCCTGCACTCCTATGCCTCCGCCGGGCCTCCTTCACGCAGGCCGTGGGTTTTCATCTTTCCCTTTTCCAAAGCGGCGTAATGTGTTACATTAGGGATAAGCTGCTTAGTAAGCGCGAACAGGGGATGAGGATGAAAAAGCAGTTAATCCGCAACCTTCAGTTAGGTGACGAGGTGGAAACCCAGGCCCTGGTGCTGGAATGCAGCAAGGGAAGCTTCTCCTCGCCCCACCGGGCGGGGGAGTTTTTCCTGAAGATGATCCTGGGCGATGTGAGCGGCACCATCAAGGCGGTGCTATGGGATACGAACGGCATCGAGGAGCTGCCGCAAAAAGGCGATGTCATCTTTGTCCGGGGCGAGGTGAGCGACTACTACGGGCCCCAGGTGGTGATCAGCGACCTGCGCAAGCTTGACCCGGAGAAGGTAAATCGCTCTTTCTTCCAGCCCGTTTCCAAGCGCGATCCCCGCGAGATGCTCCAGGAGCTTAAGGAGGTCATAAACAGCGACATTAAAAATCCCCATCTCAGGCTCCTGTTGCTCTCCTTTTTCAACGACAAGGAATTTACCCGCCGCTTTGCCTACGCGCCCGCGGCGCGGTCCATTCACCATAACTACGCCGGCGGCCTGCTGGAACACACCCTGGAGGTGATCCAGATCTGCCGCGACCTGGCCAGGCTTTACCCCGATCACCTGCGCCTCGATTTGCTGCTTACCGGCGCCATTCTGCATGACGTGGGGAAAATAGAGGAGTACGACCCGGCCAGCTTTGACTTCGAGTTTTCCGATCGGGGGAAGCTCATTGGCCACATCAGCATCGGCAAAGAGATGCTCGATCAGAAGATCAGCCAGATCCCCTCATTCCCCCCTCAACTGAAGCTGGAGCTGCAGCACATGATCCTCTCGCACCACGGCATGCGCGAATGGGGTTCCCCTGAAGTGCCCAAAACCATCCATGCCTTCACCCTCTTCCACGCCGACCTGGTCAGCGCCCGGCTGAACCAGTTTATCCGCCTCATGGAGAAGCGCCCCCCCGGCGAGGGAGACTGGACGGAGTGGGACCGCCACCTCGAGCGGAGCATCTATTTAAAAAAGCCCGACGATGAGGAGTAGAGGCCCCGCTGCCGGCGGCATTATTTAAAGGCGAATGAGGCAGGATATTTCCTGCCTGTTGGAGAAGTTATTTAGCATCTTTCAGGGCATGAGGTCAAGGTGGTGAAAGGGTGGGCCGCGCCGATCGTCCCAGAGGACTGCTCAAGACGAAGGATCCCTCCAAGAAGATCATTCCCCTAGAGCAGGACGCAAACTACTACTTTCAAAAGGGGAGCTACTACAACCGCAAAAACAAGCTCTCCAAGGCCCTTCTGTTTCTAAAAAAGGCCATTGAGATTGAGCCGGCCAATGCCGAGAGCCATTACCACCTTGCCTGCATTCTCAGCAAAAGCAGCCGCCTCCAGGAGGCCAACCGCGTCTTTAAGCACGTGGTCAAAAACCTCGATCCCCAGTTCACCGAATGCTATTTTTTCATGGCTCTCAACTACGGCCTCATGGACGATATGCCCATGGCCCGGCGCTACCTGAGAAAATACCTGCAGGTGGACCCCGAGGGAGAGATGGCCGGGGAGGCCTATGAATTGCTGCAGGCCATGGAAGGCGACGGCGAAGAGGAGCTGGAGGATGGGCCCCGCTTTTTCTCCGTGGAGGAAAGCGAAGCCCTGGAGCAGTGGCTCTCCTCCCTTGAGGAGGAGAGCCTGGAAGAATATTTTTCCGATGAACACTTTGCCTCCTTGATGCAGCAGGCCCTTTACCAGGGCAGCGACAGCCTCAAAGAGAAGGTTATCCAGCTCTGCGGCCGGGCGCACTCCCCGCACAGCACCGCCCTGCTGAAAAGCTTTGTCATAAACCCCTGGGTCAAGGAGCGCCTCCGCCAGCTGGCCCTGCACGAGTTGAAAAAGATCCAGGGGAAGGGGCGCGTGCTCATCTTCCGCGAGGGGCGTTTCGTGGAGGAGGAGCTGTCGGCGCTCTCCCCGCGCTCGCCGGAATGGCGGAAGGAATGGACGGAGGTGCTGGAGTGCACCTACAGGCACATGCGCCGCTCCAGCTTTTACAGCGAGGAGTTTTTCCAGGATGCCCGGGCGATCTGGCTTGACTTCATCAATCATCTCTATCCCCGAGTGCCGCGGATTGTAAAGCCGGAAACCTGGGCCGCCGGGCTGGAGTACTGCCTGGCACGCTTCCATTTCCTGGATTTGACCCAGAAGGAGCTGGCCAGGACCTACGGGGTCTCGCCAAGCAGCGTGGCCCGGATATACCGGCAAATAAACGCTCTGTTGAAAATAGACCAGAAAGCTTACCGGAACATGCTTGTCTTTCTGGCGCGCCATGATCGCGAAAACCTCTAGTGCTATAGCAGTCGCTACCCCTTTTCCCTCAAGTAAAAGGGGTCTTTCTGTCATTTGGAGGTATTTTGTGGAAAGAGGGTGTTATCCAAAATTAAGGAGCGAGCCAGAAAAATTGTGGACCTGCTGCTGGAAGCAAAGCACACCGTAGCCCTGACCGGCCCCTGGGTTTCCAGGGAGAGCGGCGTGCCCGACTTCCGGACTCCCGGGAAGAGCCTTTGGACCATGGTTGACCCCATCTATTTCACCCTGGAAGGCTTTAAAAGCAATCCGGCCGAATTTTACCGCCTGGGGATCAAGCTTTACCGGAATGTTCAGAGCTGTTCGCCCAATGCAACCCACTATGCCCTGGCGGAGCTGCAGCGCCGCGGCCTGGTGCGCTCCATCATTACGCAGAATATCGACGGCCTCCACCAACGGGCGGGATCGGAGCGGGTTTATGAAGTTAACGGCAACATGAAAAGCGCCACCTGCCTGGACTGTGGGCAGCGGGTGCCGGTGGAAGAAGTGTCCGCGAAGCTTTCCATGGGACAGTTGCCGCCGCGCTGCGACCAGTGCGGCGGCCTCTTGAAGCCCGATGTCGTCCTTTTCGATGAAGGGCTGGCCCCGGATTACACTGAAGCGCTCAACGAAACCCGCGCCGCTGATCTTCTGCTCATTATCGGCGCGGAAATGGGCGCCGCGCCGGCCAACCTTCTGCCTTACACCGTGAAAAACATGATCATCATAAACAATGAGACCTCCATGCATGACCACCGGGCCAGGGTGCTCATTTACGGCAGCGCCTCGGAAGCCATGCGCGCCATATTGGAAGAACTGAACAGCAGAGAGGGCTATTCCGCTTAAAAGATGCCCTTGCATTCTCAGAAATCATGGTTATATTTTTATTAAGCACGGTTCTATGGGAGCGTATGGCTTATGCGCATCTGTTTAAAGGGCGGCCGCATAGTGGACCCTTCGCAGAAGCTGGAGGGGCGCCGCGATCTGCTCATCGAGGACGGCAGAATCGTGGCGGTGGAACCGGAGATTTCTCCCGGTGAAGCCCGGATCATTGATCTCTCGGGGAAGACGGTGGTGCCGGGATTTATAGATCTCCACGTGCACCTGCGCGAGCCCGGCTTCGAGGAGAAGGAGACTATCGCCAGCGGCACCGCTGCTGCCGCCGCCGGCGGCATCACCACCCTTGCCGCCATGCCCAACACCGAGCCGGCGGCGGACAGCGCGGCGGTGGTGGAGCTGGTGCGGGAAAAGGCCGCGGCGGCAGGGCATTGCCGCGTCTACCCCGTGGGGGTGCTTACCCGTGGCCGCCGCGGCCGGGAGCCGGCTGCCTTCAGCGAGCTCTACGATGCAGGGGTGCGCGCTTTCAGCGATGACGGCTCTCCCGTAGCCGACAGCGGCCTGTTTTTGCGGATCCTGCGGCAGCTGGCCCGCTTCCCGGGTGTCCTGGTCATGGCCCACAGCGAGGATCTCTCCCTGGTCGCGGGGGGGCTGCTCCACGAGGGCGCGGTAAGCAAAAAGCTGGGTCTGCCCGGCATCCCTGCGGCGGCGGAGACGGTCGCCGTGGCCCGGGACATTATCCTGGCACAGGCTGCCGGCGTGCCTCTTCACCTCTCCCACCTCAGCACCGCCGCCTCGGTGGAGCTCCTGGCCTGGGCCAAGGAGCGGGGCTTCCCCGTGACGGCGGAGGTCACCCCCCACCATCTCCTGCTTACCGATGAAGAAATTTGCCGCAGCGGCGCACGGGCCAAGGTCAATCCCCCGCTGCGCACGGCGAAGGACTGCCGGGCTCTCCTGGAGGCGCTGCGCACAGGCTTGATTGACATCATCGCCACCGACCATGCGCCCCACACTCCCGCCGAAAAGGCGGCTGGCCTGGAAGAGGCTCCCTGCGGCATAGCCGGCCTGGAGACGGCTGTGCCCATGCTCCTCACGGAGCTGGTGGGCAAGGGGAAGCTTTCTCTCCCCGACCTGGTGCAGGCCTTCTCCTGCCGCCCGGCGGAGCTGCTGGGGCTGGAGGGGGGCACCCTGCGCCCCGGGGCTCCCGCGGACCTGGTGGTCCTGGACCTGGAGGCGGAAGGGGTGATCGACCCCGCCGGCTTCTACACCCGGGCCAGGCAGAGCCCCTTTGCCGGCTTTTCCTACCGCGGCCGCCCGGTGATGACCATGGTCGGCGGCGAGATCAAGATGGAACAGGGAGTTGTCCATGGAGCGAAAAGCTGAAATTGCCCACCGCTGCCTGCTGCTGGACAAGAGCGAGATTGCCCGGGGCTGGCATCTATTTGAGCTGGAGGCGCCGCTTCTGGCCTGCGCCGAACCCGGGCAATTTGTCCACCTGCGCACCGGCTGCTCCAGCGACCCCCTGCTGCGGCGGCCCATAAGCATCCATTACGCCGATGCGGCGGCGGGGCGCATCCGCCTGCTTGTCCAGGTGTCTGGGCGCGGCACCGCCCTCCTGGCCCGGAGCAGCCCCGGCGAGGAGCTGGACCTGCTGGGCCCCTTTGGACGGGGCTTCCCCTTTCTTGATGAAGCCGCCCCGGCGCTCTTTGTTGCCGGAGGCATTGGGATGGCCCCTCTCTTCTTTGCGGCGGCGCAGCGGCAGCGGGCCGGCCTTCCCTTTGAGTTTATTCTGGGAGGGAGGAGCAGCGCCTTCCTGCCGCCAGAAGAGTATTTCCTCGACCATGGTTTCGCCCCCCTTACGGCTACCGAGGACGGCTCGCGCGGCCTGCGAGGACTGGCCACCGCGCTTCTCGAAAAGCGCCTTGCCGAAGCGAACAGGCCGGGGCGAATTCACGCCTGCGGCCCCATGCCCATGCTGACCCGGGTGGTGGAGCTGGCCCGAGCCGCTGGGGTGCCCCTTCACCTCTCCCTGGAGTCGCGCATGGCCTGCGGCGTGGGTGCCTGCCTGGGCTGCGCCGTTCCCGTAAAAGTGCAGGGGAACATTGAATACCGCCGGGTCTGCCGCGACGGCCCGGTTTTTGACGGGGAGGCGGTCTGCATTGGAAACTGATCCGCGCCTGGCCCTAGACCTGGCCGGGATAAAGATGCGCAACCCCCTCATCGCCGCCTCGGGATGCTACGGCTTCGGCTTTGACTACCTGCCCTGGGTTGACCCCCGCGACTGGGGGGCCATTGCACTGAAGGGGATGACCCTGAAGCCGCGTGCGGGGAACCCCCCGCCGCGCCTGGCGGAAACCCCTTCGGGACTGCTTAACGCCATCGGCCTGCAGAACCCCGGCATCGACTATTTCCTGGAGGCAATCCGGCCGCGGCTGGGCGAGCTGGGCTGCCCGGTCATTGCCAATATCGCCGGGGAAAGCGTGGAGGAATACCGGGAGCTGGCTGCCATCCTTGACAGGGTGGCCGAGGTCAGTGCCGTGGAGATAAATATATCCTGCCCCAACGTCCGCCGCGGCGGCATCAGCTTCGGGCAGGATCCCGCCACCGTGGAGAAGCTGGTGGGGGCGGTGCGGCGGGTTTACCGCGGCCCGCTCATTGTGAAGCTCTCCCTGGAAGCGGGGGATATCGCCGCCGTGGCCCGCGCCGCTGAAAGCGGCGGCGCCGACATCCTCTCGCTCATCAATACCCTGAAAGGCATGGTCATCGACGTCCACAGCCGCCGCCCGCTCCTGGGCAACATCACCGGCGGCCTCTCCGGGCCGGCCATCCGCCCCGTGGCGGTGCGGGCGGTCTGGGAGGTAGCGGGGGCGGTTTCCCTTCCCCTCATCGGCATGGGGGGGATTGCCTCGGCTGAAGATGCCCTGCAGTTTATTCTCGCCGGCGCCGCGGCCGTTGCCGTGGGCACGGCCAATTTTGTCCACCCCCATGTAGCCCGGGAGATCTGTCGGGGACTGCAGCGCTACCTCGATGAGCAGGGCATGGGCCACTACAGCGAGCTCATCGGGGCGGCGCGGGGGTAGAGCGGTGCGGCTGGGCGTGCACATGCCGCTGAAGGGAGGCTTCGCCGCCAACCTGTGGCGGGTCAAGGAATACGGATGCGAGACGGTCCAATTTTTTGCCGGCAATCCCACCGGCTGGAAGATGGCTGCCCCCAGGCTGCCGGAAATCGAAAAGCGCGCCAACCTGGCGCGGGAGCTGTCCATATACCCCTTGGTAATCCACTGCGCCTACCTCATCAACCTGGCCACGCCCAAGGCCGAGTTTTACCAGAAATCGGTGCGGCTGCTGAACGAAACCATGCAGCGGGCCGCCCTCTACGGGGCGCCCTACGTGGTCATGCATGCCGGCAGCCACGGCGGCGCTGGGGCTGAGCGGGGGCTGGAGCAGCTAATCGAGGCCATATGGGGAAATTTGCCGGGCTGGCCGGCAGGGGTGAAGCTGCTGCTGGAAAATACTGCCGGCAGCGGCAGCGCCCTGGGAGCCACCTTTGAAGAGCTGGCCCGGGTGCTGAAGGCCTTCCCCGCGGACGCTCTCGGCGTCTGCCTCGACACGATGCACGGCTGGGCGGCGGGCTACGATTTCGGCAGCGCCGACGGGGTCAAAAAGTGCCTGGAGCAGTTCGACAGGATCCTGGGCCTGAAGCGGCTCTGCCTGCTGCACCTCAACGATGCCAAGACGGCGCGCGGTTCGCGGCTGGACCGCCATGAGCATATCGGGCATGGGCGGATGGGGTTGGAGGGGTTCAGGGAGCTTTTGCGGCAGCCCTGGCCCGCGGAGATGCCGGCCATCCTGGAGACGCCGGAAATGGGTTCCCACTGGGACCAGAAGAACCTGGAGACACTGCGCCGCCTCCTTGAATAAACCTCGGGCGGCCCATGGACCGCCCATGATATGAACCGATTAATGCAGCCAACTCCCATCGCCGGCGGGGTGGGAGGACAAAAAAGTCATACCCAGTATTTCGAACTCCCCCTTTGCCAAAGGGGGACGGGGGGATTTACCGGGTTAGATAACGGGCCGCTTGCTCAGGATAACAGGAAATGCCCCAGCGTGATGATGCGGTCGTATTCCAGCTCAAAAAGCTCTTTCATGTCGTAGTTGAGAAGGTTGCACAGTGCGGTGAGGTAGAAGAGATGGTTGCCAAACTCTTCGGCGATGATCTCACGGCAGTGTTCGCAGAGCTCTCCCTTGATGTGCGAATCCATGTATTTACTGCATTCCTTAAGGGACTCTTTTTCCGGGTACTGCTGCTTGTTGGCATTAATGGACACGCAGCCGCAGTCGGTGGCAGTTTTAACGATGGCCCGGCCGACCCGGGCGGTTGATTCGTAGAACTTGGAGAGGCAATCGAGGATGCTGCGGTGGCGGATGAGAACCTCCTCCACCGTGTCCTGGAATTCGCCCACTACTTCTTTGCTCTTCATGCCACGGTCACCCCTTTTTGCTGAAACGGGCTTTGCCTAAAATTATACTGATTAACTTTTCGCGCTGTCAACTTAAACCCCGGGGTGAAGGGGCAAAGCGGCGCTGCAGAGGCTGCCGCCCCGGGTGGGCAAAGAAGGCCCGCCGGCCCTACTCGCCCAGGTATGCCTTGCGGACCCGGCTGTTTTTCAGGAGAGCCTCGGTGGAGTCGTCCAGGACAATGCGGCCTGTCTCCATGACGTAGCCGCGGTGGGCGGTGCGCAGCGCCAGCTGGGCGTTCTGCTCCACCAGCAGGATGGTGGTTCCCTGGCGATTGATTTCGTTGATAATCTCAAATATCCCCAGGACAAAAAGCGGCGCCAGGCCCATGGAAGGCTCATCCAGAAGCAGGAGGCGGGGGCGCGACATGAGCGCGCGGCCGATGGCCAGCATCTGCTGCTCTCCGCCGCTCAGGGTGCCGGCGCTTTGCTTCTCTCGCAGGGCCAGCTGCGGAAAAGTCTGCATGACCATGGCATAATCCCTTTTAATCTCCGCCTTGTCCTTGCGCGCGTAGGCCCCCAGTTCGAGGTTCTCCCGCACGGTAAGGCGGGGGAAAACATTTCTGCCCTCGGGGACGTGGGAGATCCCCATCTCCACAATTTTATGCGGCGGGGTGCGCGAGATGTCCCGGTTCCGGAAGTAGATCCTGCCTTCTTCGGGCCGCAGCAGCCCGGAGATGGTTTTCAGGGTGGTGGTTTTGCCCACGCCGTTGGAGCCGATGAGGCAGACAATCTCTCCTTCGTTGACGTGAAGGTTGATCTGGTGCAGGACGCGGATGCTGCCGTAGCCGGCGGACACATTTTCTATTCTCAGCAATTCCAAAACTCCCTTCAGCGAGCAGAAAGTCAGGCGCTTTCGCCGAGATAGGCCCTGATGACCTCCTCGTTGTTCTGCACTTCCCGGGGCGTCCCCTCGGCGATTTTCCTCCCGTAATTCAGGACGGCCACTCGCTCCGAGATGCCCATGACCACTTTCATGTCGTGCTCGATGAGCAGGATGGTAATCCCCATCTGGTCGCGGATTTGCCTGACCAGTTCCATCAGGCTGGTGGTTTCCTGGGGGTTCATCCCCGCCGCCGGCTCATCCAGCAGCAGGAGACTGGGGTTGGTGGCCAGGGCGCGCGCCATCTCCAGGCGCCGCTGCTCCCCGTAGGAGAGGTTGCAGGCCTTCTCGTCCTTTTTCTCTTCCAGGCGGACAAAGGCCAGCATCTCCAGGGCCACTTTGCGGGCTCGCGCCTCCTCCTGCCGGAAGCCACGCGTCCTGAGAATGGCATCGAAGAGGCCGCTCCTCGTCCGGCAATGCTGCCCTACCAGGACATTTTCCAGGACGCTCATCTGGCCGAAGAGGCGGATGTTCTGGAAGGTCCGGGCGATGCCAATGGGGGTTACCTGGTACGGCTTCAAGCCGTTGATTTTCCGGTTGTTGAAGTAGATTTCCCCCCGCGTGGGGTTGTAATGTCCGGTAAAGAGATTGAACAGGGTGGTTTTTCCAGCTCCGTTGGGGCCAATTAGGCTGACGATTTCCTTCCGCTTGATCTGGAAATCCACATCTTCCAGGGCCATGAGCCCGCCGAAGCTGTGGCAAATGCCGGTGGCTGTAAGGATCGTTTCAGGCGGCAAATCCCTTCCCCCCTTCGTTCACGTGTTGGTCCTGGTGCGCTTCTGCAACAGATTTCTTATTTTTTGGCTGAAAAAGGGGGCCAGCCTGGTCTGCTCCCCCAGGATCCCCTGGGGCCGCAGGCGCATCATTAAAATAAGCACAAGGCCGTAAATGAGCAGCCTCAGATCGGCAACGGAGCGCAGCATTTCGGGCGCCACGGTGAGAATGGTGGCGCCGACAAAGGAGCCCCATATGTTGCCGAGGCCTCCCAGGACCACCATGCACAATTGCTCGATGGATTTCATGAAGTCAAAGGTTTTCGGGTGGAGAAAGCGTATGTAATGGGCCAGAAGTCCCCCGCCGAGGCCGGCGAAAAAAGCCCCCACGCCGAAGCATAGAATCTTGTAGTAGGTGGAGTTGATCCCCATGGAATCGGCCGCCGTTTCATCCTCGCGGATGGCCACGAGAGCCCGGCCGATCCTTGATTTAATGATGCGGTTGAGGATGAACACGGTAAAGAGGACTGCCAGCAGCACCCAGACAAAGTTGGTCTTCTTGGGGATGCCCCGCAGGCCCATGGCCCCGCCGGTGATCTCCAGGTTAAGGCAGACAATGCGCACAATCTCCCCGAAGCCGAGGGTGGCGATGGCCAGGTAGTCGCCCTTGAGCTTGAGCGTGGGAATGCCGATGATCACCCCAAAAATGGCGGCAAAAAGGGCCCCGCAGAGTAAAGAAAGCAGGAAAGGAAAGCCCAAGTGGAGGGTGACCAGGGCGGAACAGTAAGCTCCCAGGCTCATAAAGGCGGCGTGGCCGATGGAGAGCTGGCCGGTATAGCCGATAATGAGGTTCAGGCTGGTGGCCATAATGGTGTTGATCCCCACCAGGATGATCAACTGCATGTAATAAGCGCCGATGAGTTCCTGCAAAAAAAGATGGATGCTATCAAAAACAGCCAATTTTATTTCACCTTCTCAAAGTCACTCCGGCTTATACTTTTTCCTGGACGGGACGTCCAAGCAAGCCTGTTGGCTTCAAAAGGAGGACCATGATCAGCAGGGCAAAAGCCACCGCATCGCGGTATTGCGACGAGATATAGGCCGCTCCTATTGTTTCGGTAATGCCCAGGAGAATTCCTCCCATCATGGCCCCGGGGATGTTGCCAATTCCCCCCAGGACGGCGGCGACAAATCCCTTCAAGCCGGGCATGAGGCCCATGGAAAAGGTAACCGTGCGAAAATATATGCCCACCATGACCCCGGAGGCTGCGCCCAGGGCCGAGCCGATGGCAAAGGTGACGGTGATGATCTGGTTTATATTGATGCCCATCAGGCTGGCGGTATCCTTGTCCTGGGCCACAGCGCGCATGGCCTTGCCGATTTTCGTTCTCTGGATGAACAGCGTCAGTGCAATCATCAAGAGGAAGGAAAAGATCAAGATGATAATTTCCAGGCGCGATATGGTAAAAAATGGAGTCTGGTATACTTTCGCTTCAACGGGGCTGGGGAAGGTGTAGGGCTGCGCTCCCATGATCAGCAGGGCCAGGTTTTGCAAAAAGATGGAGGCGCCGATGGCGCTGATGAGCGCCGCCAGCCTGGTGGAGTGGCGCAGGGGCCGGTAGGCCAGGAACTCCACCGTCATTCCCAGGAGAGCAGCCAGGGCCATGGCCAGGAAAAAGGCCAAAAAAAACGGCACCTTAAGGACCGTTACCAGGAGGAGGCCGGCAAAAGCGCCAAACATGTAGATCTCGCCGTGGGCAAAATTAATCAGCTCAATGATGCCGTAGACCATGGTATAGCCCAGGGCAATAAGGGCATAGGTGCTGCCCAGGATCAGGCCGTTCACTAACTGTTGGATGAACATAAAGTCACCTCTTTATCCTGCCGCAGAAATAACTCCAGGAGGAGGGGCAGAGATGCGCCCTCCTCCTGACGACTGGCACCTGTGAAAAGCAACTTACCTCACGCGCGTGAACTTGCCGCCTTCCACTTTCAGGATGATAACGTCCTTGATCGTGTCTCCCTCTTCATCGATGCTGGTTTTACCGGTGATGCCGGGGAAGTCCTTGGTGGCGGCAATGCCCTCGCGGATCTGCTCTGGATTGGGGCCCTTGGACTTGATGGCGTTGATCACGATCCAGGCGGCATCGTAAGCCTGGGCGGCAAACATATCCGGCTCCTCGCCGTACTTGTTCTTGTAGGCGGTAACGAAGTTTTGCACTGCCGGAGTGGGATCATCGGGATAGAAGCCGGAGGTGGCGTAGGTCCCTTCCACCGCTTCGCCGCCGATGTCGATGTAGGCAACGTTGCACAGGCCGTCGGCACCGAGCAGCTGGACATTGAGGCCCATTTCCTTGGCCTGCTGGGCGATCTTGGCTGCCTCGGTGTAGTAGCCGGCAATGTAAAGGGAATCGGGGTTGCTTTCCTTGATCTTGGTCAGCTGGGGCTTGAAGCTTTCATCGCCGTCCATGAACACCTCCACGGCTACCACTTCGGCGAGCTCCCTGGCTTTGGCTTCAAAGGCATCTTTTAACGACACGCCGTAGTCGTTGTTGGTATAGAAGATGGCGAACTTTTTCAGGCCCAGTTCTTTCACTGCATACTCGGCCAGCTGTGCCGCCTGCACCTCGTCGGAGAGGCAGTTGCGGAAAAGATAGGGATTGCCCTTGGTCAGATCCTTGGCCGTGGAAGAAGGTGAAATGGTGGGGATCTTGGCTTCCATGGCAATGGGGCCGCCCGCCTGGGTTTCCGAGCTTAGCACCGCCCCGACGATGACATCCACGCCGTCAATTTCGATTAATTTGGTGAAGGCATTGGCCGCCGCCGACCAGTCCCCTCCCGTATCTTCCGAAATCAGCTCCAGGGTGATGTCGCCCAGCTCACCGGAAGCGTTGGCTTCCTCCACGGCAATTTCCACGCCGCGCTGGACGTTAATCCCGTAATTGGCTGCTCCGCCGGTGAGAGGCCCAACGGTGCCAATTTTAACCACGGTCCCCTCCTCGCCGTTGGCGGGTTTCTTGGAATCGCAGCCGGCGATGGCCAGGAGCATGGCCAGGCACATGAAAACCCCGACAAGCATGAACATTTTTTTGTTTCTTTTAGTCATTGTTTTTCCCCCTTAATTAAAGTCTTTCTTTTTAAAAACCGCTTCCACAATGTCAACCCGTTTTTTGTATAAACCTATCCCGTCCAGAGTGCTCCCCCTCCTCCCGTTTGCTTTCGAGGATAGCTTTTAGCTTGAGAATGGGCTATGAAGCGTCCAAAGAACGATGGTATTAAAAAAACTTATATTCCACGCCCTAGCCAAATATCCTCTTTTTCATGAAAAAATTTTTTTAGGAAAAGAGGGGCTTAAAAGCATTGTAATTCCATTACAGATGTGGTATTATACATGTTTATTTGACAGCCCAAGGGGGCTATGTTACTATATTCATAGGGGGGTTGCGAGGAGGCGACGACTTGTTTAACATTGGAGACCGCGTGGTTTATCCCATGCATGGCGCCGGAGTAATTGAGGCCATCGAGGAGAAAGAGATCCTCGGCGTGCGCAACCAGTATTATGTGATGAAGTTGCCCGTGGGGGACATGAAGGTGATGATCCCGACCGACAGCGTCATGCGGGTGGGCCTGCGGGAAGTAATCGGCAAGGAGATGGTCGGGGAAGTATTCAAGGTGTTGCGCAATCATAACGGCAGGATGCCGGCCAACTGGAACCGCCGCTACCGCGATCATCTGGAAAAAATAAAAAGCGGCGATATTCTTGAAGTGGCGGAAGTTGTGCGCAATCTCACGCTGCGCGACCGCGAAAAGGGCCTCTCCACCGGAGAGCGCAAAATGCTTGAAAGCGCCAGGCAGATTCTCACCAGCGAGCTGCTCCTGGTCCAGGGCATCGATCCCGCTGAAATAATCCAAACCCTGGAAGAGATCTTCGGCGATTATCCCGGTTAATCGCCTTATTCCTCCTGATCTTGTGCATGCATAATCCGTATTGATTGCAGTTAAAACTATAAGTTATAATTTATGAGGTATAATCTTATTTTACAGGATTTATCCTTACCGTCATCTTGGGGGTGAATGGATGTTCACCAAGGTCTTGCGT
>JAAZIN010000140.1 GCA_012800855.1 Bacillota bacterium | reverse complement strand
CTTTACTAAATTTTATGCCGACCTTGTTGGTCTCGGCTAGTTTTAGGACAAAACATGAGATGAAAAAAATTTTATGCGGGGTCTTGACACGCACTACCATATCAGGGGCCGGGCATGCCCGGCCCGCCCAATGTGGAGGGGACACTACCAATCCGGCGTAGAGGCGGGTATCCACGGTACACCTTCGCGGGAGTTATAATAAAATAAAGGGCTGCCCTTTCGGGACAGCCCCATTTATTGCCACTATCAGCCTGCGCCGCTTTAGCTTTCGCCGGCGAGGCGCCGGTAGAAGGCGAGGCGATCGGCGGCATCCTTTTCCGCCTTCTTGAAGAGCTCCTCCGCCCGTTCCGGGAACTGCAGCATCAGCGTATTAAAGCGCGTCTCATTGAGCATGAATTTGCGCAGGTCGCCAGTGGGCTCCTTGGAGTCGAGGATGAAGGGATTCTTCCCTTCCTCGGCCAGCAGGGGGTTGTAGCGGTAGAGGGTCCAGTAGCCCGCCTCCACGGCCAGCTTTTCCTCCCGCTGGCTGCGGCCCATGTTGATACCGTGGGCGATGCAGGGAGCGTAGGCGATGATGAGGGAGGGGCCGGGGTAGGCCTCCGCCTCCATCAGCGCCCGGATAAGCTGCTGCCCGTTTGCTCCCATGGCCACCTGGGCCACATAGACGTAGCCGTAAGTCATGGCCATGGCGCCGAGATCCTTCTTCCGCGTCTGCTTGCCCGCGGCAGCGAACTTGGCCACAGCGGCGGTAGGCGTGGACTTCGAGGACTGGCCGCCGGTGTTGGAGTAAACCTCGGTGTCGAGAACGAGCACGTTCACGTCGGCCCCGGTGGAGAGGACGTGATCCAGGCCGCCGTAGCCGATATCGTAAGCCCAGCCGTCACCGCCGATGATCCAGATGGAACGCTTGGGCAGGTAGTCCTTGAGCTCGTCAATCTGTTCCAGGATGGCCCCGGCCTTGCCTTCGGCGCGGCCCAGTTCCCGCTCCAGCAGGGCCTTGACCCGGTCGGCGGCTTCCAGCGAGGCGTCGCCTTCATCCTTTACTTCGAGCCAGCGTTCAAAGGCTTCCCGCAGTTCGGCGGGCAGCTCCAGCGCCAGCGCCTCCTGGACCAGGCCGGTGAGCTTCTCCCGCAGCTGGGAGACGGCGAGGTAATAACCATAGCCGTACTCGGCGTTGTCTTCAAAGAGCGAGCTGGCCCACGCCGGCCCCCTGCCGTCCGAGCCGGTGCAGTACGGCGTCGTGGGGGAGTTGCTGCCGTAAATTGACGAGCAGCCGGTGGCATTGGCGATGATCATGCGCTTGCCGAAAAGCTGGGTAATGAGCTTAACGTAGGGGGTCTCGCCGCAGCCGGCGCAGGCCCCGGAGTACTCGAAGAGCGGGCGGCAGAACTGGCTGCCCCGGATGTTGCTCTTGGAGACGCCCAGGTCACGCTCGGGCAGGCTTTCGGCAAAGCGGAAGAGGGCATCCTCGGTCTCCACCACTTCGTCCAGCGGCTTCATGACCAGCGCCGGCTCCTTGGCCCGGCAGGTATCGACGCAGTTGCCGCAGCCGGTGCAGTCCAGCGGCGATACCTGAATGCGGTAGCGCAGGCCCTCGGGGTTTTTGCCTGAGGCCTTGAGGGTGATGAAGCCTTCGGGCGCCTTCTCCAGGTCGGACTCCGCTGCCAGGTAGGGGCGAATGGCCGCGTGGGGGCAGACAAAGGAGCACTGGTTGCACTGGATGCAGTGCTCGGGAATCCATACCGGCACCTTGATGGCAATGCCCCGCTTTTCGTAGCGGGTTGTCCCCAGCGGAACCACGCCGTCCGGCTGGAAGGCGCTCACCGGCAGCCGGTCGCCTTTAAGCTCCAGCATGGGGTAGACCACTTCGCGGACGTACTGGGGCGCCTCCTCGCGGACAAAGACGGCGCCGCTTTCCGCGTTGGCCCAGCTTTCCGGGTAGCGCACTTCCTCCAGCGCTTCCATGGCCTTCTTCATGGCGTTGATATTTTTCCTTACCACCTCGGGGCCTTTCTTGCCGTAGGAGAGCTCGATCATCTTCTCCATTTCGGCGAAGGCCAGCGAGGGATCTATAACCTTCGTTGCCTGGAAGAAGGCTGTCTGCATGATCACGTTAATCCTGCCGCCCAGGCCTTCCGACTGGGCGATCTTTACTGCATCGATGTTGTAGAACTTCAGCTTCTTCCGGGCGATGGTCCGCTTCATCTCCGCCGGCAGCCGCGATTCCATTTCCTCCAGGCTCCAGGGCGAGTTCAGCAGGAAGATGCCGCCCTCCTTGATTCCCTCCAGGAGATCGTAGCGGGTCACGTAGGAGGGGTTGTGGCAGGCCACGAAGTCGGGCTGCTCAATGAGGTAGGGCGACTGGATGGGCCTGGGGCCGAAGCGCAGGTGCGAGACGGTGATGCCGCCCGATTTCTTGGAATCGTAGACGAAATAGGCCTGGGCATAAAGATCGGTATTGTCGCCAATGATGACGATGCTGTTCTGGTTGGCGCCTACCGTCCCGTCGGAGCCGAAGCCGTAGAACTTGCAGCTGTAGGTTCCCTCGGGGGTGGCGTCAATGTGCTCCTTTATCTCCAGCGAGCTGTGGGTCACATCGTCGGTAATCCCCACGGTGAAGTGGTTCTTCGGGCTGGCTTCGCGCAGGTTGTCAAAAACAGCCTTGGCCATGGAGGGGGTGAACTCCTTGGAGCTGAGGCCGTAGCGCCCGCCGACGACGAGGAGCGGCCGGCCCGCCTCCATGAGGGCGGTGCAGACATCCTGGTAGAGCGGTTCGCCGGGCGCGCCCGGTTCCTTGGTCCGGTCCAGCACGGCGATGCGCTTGCAGCTTTCAGGCAGCACCTTCAGGAAATGCTCGTTGGAGAAGGGGCGGAAGAGGCGGACTTTCACTACGCCAACCTTTTCTCCCCTGGCACAGAGGTAGTTGACGGTTTCTTCCACGGTGTCCGTGGAGGAGCCCATGCAGACGATGACGTACTCCGCGTCGGGTGCCCCGGCGTAGTCAAAAAGCTGGTAGCGCCGCCCGGTGAGGGCGGAAACCTGCTCCATGACCCCGGCTACAATCCCCGGCACGGCCAGGTAGTAGGGGTTGGCCGCCTCGCGGTTCTGGAAGTAGGTGTCGGGGTTCTGGGCCGTGCCCCGCTGGTGCGGACGCTCGGGGTTGAGCGCGCGCTTCCGGAAGGCGGCGACAGCTTCCCAGTCCACGAGCTTCTTGATGTCCTCGTAGTCGATAACTTCTATCTTTTGCATCTCGTGCGAAGTGCGGAAACCGTCAAAAAAGTGCAGGAAAGGAACACGCGATTTAATGGCGCTCAGGTGGGCTACCAGAGCCAGGTCCATGACTTCCTGCACCGAGGCCGAAGCCAGCATGGCGAAGCCGGTCTGGCGCGCGGCCATGACGTCGGAGTGGTCTCCAAAGATGGACAGCGCATGGGTGGAAAGCGCGCGGGCCGAGACGTGGAAGACCGCCGGCAGCAGCTCCCCGGAGATCTTGTACATGTTGGGGATCATGAGCAGCAGCCCCTGGGAAGCGGTAAAGGTGGTCGTCAAAGCACCGTTGACCAGGGAGCCGTGCACCGCTCCGGCTGCTCCCGCCTCGGACTGCATGGTGGTGACCCTTAGGGTCTGGCCGAAAATGTTTTTCCGCCCGTGGGCGGCCCATTCATCGCATGTTTCGGCCATGCTCGATGAAGGTGTGATTGGGTAGATGGCGGCAACATCGCTTAAAGCATAAGCAATATGAGCAGCTGCGGTATTACCGTCCAGCGTTTGGGTAAGCTTGGGCATATGCATTCCTCCAGTTGGGCGAACTATATTTATCCTTGTAGGACAAGAACCTAGCCCCAGCGTTATCTTACTATGATTGGGGCCAAATATCAACTTGGACTTAGTGGAAAGAAAGAAATTCCGACTTTTTCGCCATTTTTCAGCGGCGGTGCACCGCATTCAGGGTTTAACTTCGACGTAAATTATATCGGTGGGGGCGATTTCCTGGCTCACTTTTCTCAGCTCAAGGAGATCTTTAAGGGTGAGGTCGGTTTTCAAGTTGTGGTATCCCATCCAGAGCAGCTTCAAGCCCAGGGGGGTAAACTGGATCTTGCTGGAGGCAAGCAGAAGCTCAACCAGGTTTCTCTCCTTTGCCGCCGCTGGCACCGTGTCGTCGTTCAGCATCTGCAGGAAGGCGTGGCCGTCCAGGGAGCTTTCGCCGGGGGATGCCGCCTCGCAGCTGCACGGCGCGGTGGCGCCGTAGCCTGCTTCGGCCATGAGGGCGACCATCTCCACGAAGCCGTGCAGGTTGAAGTCGATGTGGAAACGGGGCGTCAGCCCCGTTAGCGAGCGCACGGCTGTGTAGAGCTGGTCGCGGCTGCCCCCACGCTTGAGCAGTTCGCCAAGGGGGCAGCTTCTTCCATTTAATTTCACGGCGGTCTCCGGATCTAGCGCCGCCAGCCGGGCGCAGCGACGGGGGACAAGGGTGACCACCATGACCACCTCCACGCTTTCCTCCTCCCACCACCGGCCGGTTAGAAGAAAGTGGATGCTCTCCTTCCCTTCGCCCGGCAGCTTGGGCACCGGAGGCCTTTCGCCGGCCCGGGGCCCTTCTTCCGGCTCCAAGGGCCTCTCATCCGACGCCGCCGGCTCGCTTTCGCTCTCTTTTACCTCCGCTGAAGGCTCTTTCAGGCCGGGCTGCTCCCCGGCGCCAGGGGAAGGGTGGCCGGGGTCACGGCGGCGGAGTTCTTTCTTCTCCGCGAGGTAGTAGTCATCGTCCTTGCCGGGATAGGAGGGGCTCTCCGCCGCCTTCTCCGGCAGGGGAGCCTCTTGCTTCCCCGAGCCTGCGGCAAGGAAACATAGTAGCAGGGCCAGGAGGCCAAGGGCAACCCAAAAGGCTGGCCGCTGCACAGGTCATCCCCCGTTTCCAAGACAAGATAAAGCTAGTTTCCCACGGGATTGAGGGATCATGCGGGATCTTGGCGGGAGGTGTCATGCCAAAATATGTCATTATGAAGGTATCCGCGCGGCAGGCGGCGATGGCAGGGCGCTTATTCGACAGCGCCTAAGCCTGCGGAGATTTTCTGCTGCGCCATCTTCCTTCTGAGCCGCCGGATGCGGTGCCGCAGCGCCGCGGGGTGGCAGAGGCTGCTGAAGGGGAGGCCACTGCAGCGACAGGCTTCGGCAAGAGCCTTCTCGCTCCAGTAAAGGGCGCTGGCATAATCGCGGGCGCGGTGCTCGTAGTACTTGGCCAGCTCCACCTGGGCTTCCAGGTTTCCCCGGTCCCGAGAGGCGAGCTCTTGCCAGCAGGCGACCGCCTCCGCCCATTTTTCCTCTTTTTTGCAGATCTGGCCCAGCTGCAGGAGCGCCGCCTCCTCCAGGGGGCCGGCCTTGCTGCCGGTGACCTGCCGGTAGTAGTGCAACGCCTTCTCCAGGTCGCCGGCCTCGTGGTAGAGCCGGCCCAGGGCGTAGCTTTCCGCGGGATGATCCGGCCTTGCGGCGGCGGCGGTAGAGGCAATCCGCCCCAGCAGCACGGCCATGGAGAGAATATCGTAGACGTTGTGCTCAAAAACCTTTTTCAAGAGGGCCGTCTCGCCGCGGCGAAGGTAGTTGAAATAGACGGCGGGGATCTCTTCGCCCGGTATATCGCCGGAGCGACGGAAGCCGAGGAGCGATTCTTCAAGATAGCCCAGGCTGCGCGAGGGAAAGCGCTCCTTCCAGAGGGTGCGCGCGCAGGTGAGGAGGTCGAGATGGGCCCGCGGCGCGATGATATGGGGTGTTCTCCGCAGCAACTGCCGTGTCTGGATGAGAGGCACGTCGAAAGCTTTCCCATTGAAGGTGATGAGGCCGCTGAAGGGAGCGGCAAAGGCGCCAAAATGGCACATCATGGCTTCCTCTTCGGCAGGATGCCTTAAAAAATACTGGCGCAGGCGAAAAGAGTCGCCTTCTATCCAGCCCAGGCCGATTAAGAAAACCCATGTCCCCGTGCCGCCGGCCAGCCCGGTGGTTTCCACGTCGAGAAAGAGGAAGCGGGAGGGCTCGATGGGCGGCAGGGTCCGGTCGCGCGCCAGCAGGGCCAGGTTGCTGCCGCGGCAGTTTAGGCTTTCGGCCAGGGTGTAGGCGCCATGGCGCCGCTGCAGGGGGAAGGAGAGCTCGCGCAGGTAGCAGCAGCCGGCGCCGGTCTGCTCCAGGCTCTCCTCGCCCGGGAAGAGAAAGGCAAAGGCCTTCCCCGGGGCCTCTTTTTGGCGGGCGGCGGCCGCAGGCCGCAATGGGCCCAGTTCGCCGGAGCGCTGCAGCCTCTCCAGGCGGGAGCGGAGATCATGGCCCACCCAGAATCACCTCCAGCAGCTGGAGGGTATATTTCTTCCCCTCCATCCCCGCCTCCCCGGCAGCCCCCACGCAGGAGGGGCAGCCTGCGCTGCAGTGGCAGTTGATGATGGTTTCGCGGGCTGCCTGGAATATCTCCCGGTAGATGCGGTAGATGAGTTCGCTGTAGCCCACGCCTCCGGGGTAGTTGTCGTAGAGAAAGAGGGTGGGCCTCCCGGTAAAGGGCGACTTGACCTGGCTTACGGCGCGCAGGTCGCGGGGGTCGCCCATAATGAAGAGGGAGGCGATCTGGGGGATGAGGTTGGCCAGGCCCAGCAGCCCCGCTTCCACGGCCGCCGGGGTCATCCCCTCCGTGGCGGCGGGGGGGAAGGCGAGCCAGAAGGCGGTGGTGTGCATTTCCGTTTCCGGCAGGTTTACCGGCCCCGTGCCCAGGTTTTCATGGGTGTGGAAGCGGATCTTCTTGAACATGGACACCAGGGCGTTGATGCGCACCTCTCCCCAGGCGCGCAACACCTCCTGCTCCTCCTGGGCGAAGACATCCAGCACCTTGAGATCGACGGAGAGGTTGGCGTCGGTAAAGTAGTTTACCTGGACGGCGCGCACGTAGGCTTTCTTCTCGGCGAAATCGAGCTTCTCCACCTGGTACTGGCGGCCGCCGTGGATGTAGATGGCCTCCTCGTGAACGAGCATGGGGGCGCTGAAGCGATCCACCTCGCCGATGACCTGCGGCTGCGGCGTGGTGATGTCGATGATGACCACGTTTTCGCGGGCGGCGCTGCGCAGCGAGATCTCCTCGGCGGGGTAGGCGTCGTCCATCCAGTGGTAGGTCCCCTCCGACAGGTAAAGGGTCCCTTCGTCGGCGAGGAACTGCAGGATCTCCTCCACGTGGGCCCTGCCGAAGCTTTCCCCCTGGCGGAAGGGGAGCTCGAAGGCGGCGCAGCGCACGTGGTTGGTCAGGATGATGAGGTTGTCGGGGTTGATCAGGGCCCGCTCCGGGGAGCGGCCGAAAAAGTAGTCGGGATTGTTGATGATGTACTGGTTCAGCGGCTCGCTGTTGGCCACGAGCAGCCCCAGGGAGGTGCCGCTGCGCCTTCCCGAGCGCCCCGCCTGCTGCCAGGTGCTGGCGATGCTGCCGGGGTAGCCGTTCATGATGCAGGCCTCCAGCTCGCCGATGTCAATGCCCAGCTCCAGGGCGTTGGTGCTCACGACCATCCTCACCGTGCCCCGGCGCAGCCCCGCCTCGATGGCCCGCCGTTCCCGGGGGAGATAGCCGCCGCGGTAGCCGCGGATGTCGCTCTCCTCTCCCGGCTTCTCTTTCCGCCCCTGCTGCAGGTAGGTGAGCAGCAGCTCCACCCCCAGGCGGCTGCGGGTAAAGATAATCGTCTGCACCTGGTGCCGGTAGAGCTCCCTGGCCAGCCGCTGCGTCTCCAGCAGCGCGCTGCGCCTGATGCCCAGCTCCCGGTCCACCACCGGCGGGTTGTAGAAGATGAAGTGCTTCTTGGAGCGCAGCGCCCCGTTCTTGTCGATGAGCGCTACGGGCTCCTCGATGAGCGCCTCCGCCAGCTCGGCGGGGTTGGCGATGGTGGCCGAGCAGAGAATGAAGCGGGGCTCTCTCCCGTAAAAGCGGCAGATCCGCTTCAGCCGGCGGATGACGTTGGCCACGTGGCTGCCGAAGACGCCGCGGTAGTGGTGCATCTCGTCGATGACCACATAATTGAGGTTCTGGAAGAGCTTGATCCACTTGGTATGGTGGGGCAGGATGCCCGTGTGGAGCATGTCGGGGTTGGTGACGACAATGTGGCCGCTCTGCCTGATGGCCTGGCGCAGGCCCGGCGCCGTATCGCCGTCGTAGGTATGGGTGCGCAGGTCAATCTGCAGTTCGCCCACCAGCCCTTTCAGCTCGGCAACCTGGTCCTGCGAGAGGGCCTTGGTGGGAAAGAGGTAGAGGGCGCGGCTATTCCCGTCCTCCATGAACCTGTTGATCACGGGTATATTATAGCAGAGGGTTTTTCCAGAGGCGGTGGGTGTAACCACGACCACGTTTTCGCCGCGCGCGGCGGCGCGTATGGCCGCGGCCTGGTGGCTGTAGAGGCGCGCAATGCCCCGTCGGCGCAGCGCCTCCTGCAGGCGCGGGTGCAGAAAAGGGGGGAAGTCTTCGTACGATCCTTCCTGCGCCGGCAGCTCCTCCCAGCGGGTTACGTTGCTCATGAAAGCGGGATCCTCCCGCCACCGCGCCAGCAGCTCTTCCAAGCGGGACATTAAGGTAAACCGCCTCCGTCGTTTTAATCAATTATATAATTTCGCTGCCCTCCTCCGAAACCCTACCTGGCCGGGGGCGGCAGCCTTCACGCACTAGACAATGGGGCCAATTATCTTCAGCGAAAAGGGGAAAGGTTTGCGCCCTTTGCTGACGAAAAATGAAATTGGGAAAATATAGCCCTTTTTCACCCGGGGACGGCAGTAAGCAAAAAAACACTAAATCGGCAAAGGAGGATTTTGCTATGCGCCGCGGATGTCCCTACGGCACCCATAGGGTCATTGAACCAAAAGGGCTGCTGCCCCAGCCTGCCTGGAAGATTGACAACACCATGGAGATTTACGACAACGAGATCTTGATCGACGTGGATACGCTGAACATCGATTCAGCC
Source organism: Bacillota bacterium (assembly GCA_012800855.1). Taxonomy (GTDB): domain Bacteria; phylum Bacillota; class Dethiobacteria; order DTU022; family DTU022; genus JAAZIN01. The sequence continues at coordinate 8,708 of JAAZIN010000140.1, read as the reverse complement.
AGCTTTACCCAGATCAAGGAGGAGGCGGGGGATGATGATGCCCGCATCGCCGAGATCATGATGCGCATTGTTGCCGAGCGGGGCAAGCATCACAATCCCGTTACCGGCTCGGGGGGCATGCTCATCGGCCGGGTGGCGGAGATCGGCCCGGCCCTGGCCGGCAAGAGAGACCTTAAGGTGGGCGATCGCATCGCCACCCTCGTTTCCCTCTCCCTGACGCCCCTGCGGATTGACCGCATTAAGAAGATCCACCGCGATAAGGACCAGGTGGAGATCGAGGGGAAGGCCATTCTTTTTGAAAGCGGCATCTATGCCATCCTGCCCGATGATCTCCCCGAAACCCTGGCCCTGGCCGTGCTTGACGTGGCCGGCGCGGCGGCGCAGACGGCCAAGCTGGTCAAGCCGGGCGACCGCGTGGTGGTCATCGGGGCCGGGGGGAAGTCGGGCCTGCTCTGCCTGCACGAGGCGCGCAAGCGGGCCGGCGTGACCGGCCAGGTCATCGGCATTGCTCCCCGCGAAAAGAGCAAGCAGAGGGCCGAGTCGACGGGCTACTGCGACGTGGTCATCCTAGCCGATGCCACCAACGCCCTTGAAGTGATGGAGAAGGTCAGGGAGGCCACCGGCGGGGCGATGGCCGACGTGACCATCAACTGCGTCAATATCCCCAACACGGAGCTCGCCTCCATCCTGGCCACGCGCGACGGCGGGACGGTCTACTTTTTCAGCATGGCCACCAGCTTTACCGCTGCCGCCCTGGGCGCCGAAGGGGTGGGCAAGGATATTACCATGATCGTAGGAAACGGCTACACGAAGGGGCATGCCGAGATTTCGCTCCACGTGATGCGCGAAAGCTCCGTCCTGAGGCGGATTTTCGAGGAGCTTTACGTCTAGGGCGGCCCGGCCGCGGAACTGACATGAGGAGGCGATAGGTGATGGAAAAGGTGATGCTGCGCGTCCGCATCAGCGAGCGCGAAGTGCATTATGCCGGCGGCTTGGTGGACGGCGCCAGGCTGATGAACTTTTTTGGCGACGTGGCCACGGAGCTGCTCATCCGCCGCGACGGCGACGAGGGCCTTTTTGTGGCCTATGACAACGTGGAGTTCAAGGCGCCCGTCTATGCCGGCGATTACCTGGAGATCAGCGGCTGGATTGACCGGGAAGGCAACACCTCCCGGCACATGCAGTTCGAGGCCTACAAGGTGATCACCAATGCGGGGCTGAAAGAACAGCCCTCCGCCTGCAATGTGCTGGTGCCGCCGCAGCTGGTGGCGCGCGCCTCCGGCACCTGCGTGGTGCCGAAAGCGCTGCAGCGGGGGCCGCAGCCGCCGCCGGAAGCAAGGGAGGATGAAAAGTAATGGAGAAGCTCATTATCACTGCCGCCATGACGGGGGCGGAGGTGACGCGGCAGCACAACCCCAACCTGCCCATAACGGCGCAGGAGATTGGCCAGGCCGCCTACGAGTGCTGGCTTGCCGGGGCCTCCATGGTGCACCTGCACGTGCGCAAGGAAGACGGCAGCCCAACCCAGGACGCGGCTTACTTTAAGGCGGCCATGGAGGAGATCCGCTCCCGCTGCGATATCATCATCCAGGTTTCCACCGGCGGCGCCGTGGGGATGAGCGCCGAGGAGAGGATCCAGCCCGTTTACCTGAAGCCGGAGATGGCCACTCTTACCACGGGAACGGTCAACTTTGGCGACGATGTCTTCTACAACCCGCCGGAATACATGGAAATGTTTGCCCGGGTCATGCAGGAGCAGGGAGTGAAGCCGGAGATCGAGGTCTTCGAGGTGGGCATGATCAACAATGCCCTCAGGCTGGCCCAAAAGGGGCTTATTGAAGAGCCCATGCATTACGACTTTGTCATGGGCGTCCCCGGCGGGATCCCCGGCACCCTGAAGAACCTCCTGCACCTGGTGGAGAGCCTCCCCCCGGGGAGCACCTGGACCGTGGCCGGCGTGGGTCGCCACGAGCTGCCCCTGGCCACGGCGGCCATCCTGCTGGGCGGCCATGTCCGGGTGGGCTTTGAGGACAACATCTACTACAGCAAGGGGGTGCTTGCCGAGAGCAACGCCCAGCTGGTGGAGCGGGTCGTCCAAATTGCCCGCCTGCACGGCCGGGAGATCGCCACCCCCGACGAAGCCCGCCGGATATTGCGCCTTCGCCGCGAATAAGTGTTGTAGGGGGCTGTCCCAAAAGGGGCAGCCCCCTACAACCCTGTCGCTGCATGTCAACCATGTACGGGCAAAAAAATCTCCCCCCTTGTAAAAGGGAGGTTTACATAACAAGTCTTTTGCCCGCGCGAAACCTTCCCCCCTCTGACCTCTCACTTCTCACTTAACATCTTTGGCCGCTGCAGGTAAAGCAGCAGCATGGAGATATCGGCGGGGGTAACCCCCTCCATGCGGGCGGCCTGGCCCACGGTATGCGGCCGCGCCTGGGCCAGCTTCTGGCGGGCCTCCGCCGAGATGTGCACCGCCTTGCTGTAGTCAAAATCGGGGGGGATGACCATCTCCATCTGGCGCGCCGTTCTCTCCACTGCCCGCTGCTGCTTTTCAATGTAGCCGCTGTACTTTACCTGGTTCTCCACCTCGCTGAGGGTGCCCGGCGGCAGGGGCGGCGGGGTGATGCCCTCAAATTCCAGCAGCCTGCCGTAGCTGATCTCGGGCCGCCGCAGGAGTTCTTCCGCCGAAATGGGCTGCTGCAGCGGCGCCGAGCCCAGCGATTCTAGCAGGGGGTTGATCTCCTCCGGGCGGAACAGCCGCTCCCGCAGGCGCCGCCGCTCGCTCTCGATGAATTCCTTCTTTCGCCGGTAGACGGCGTAGCGCTCGTCATCCACCAGGCCGATGCGGCGGCCGATTTCCGTGAGCCTCAGGTCGGCGTTGTCCTGCCGCAGCAGGAGGCGGTATTCGCTGCGCGAGGTGAAGATGCGGTAGGGCTCTTCCACCCCCCGCGTGACCAGGTCGTCAATCATCACCCCGATGTAGGACTCGCTGCGCTTTAAGATGAGCGGCTCTTCTCCCCGCAGCCGCAGGGCGGCGTTGATCCCGGCGATAAGCCCCTGGGCCGCCGCCTCCTCGTAGCCGGTGGTCCCGTTGACCTGGCCGGCGAAGTAGAGGCCGTCGATGATCCTGCTTTCCAGGGAGGGCTTCAGCTGCGTCGGCGGGGCGAAGTCGTACTCGATGGCGTAGGCGGGGCGCATGATTTCCACCCGTTCCAGCCCGGGAATGGTCCGTAATAAGACCTCCTGGATTTGCGGCGGCAGGCTGGTGTAGACCCCCTGCAGGTACATTTCGTCGTTGTCCTGTCCTTCCGGCTCGATGAAGATGGGATGGCGCTGGCGATCGGCAAAGCGTATAATTTTATCTTCAAGGGAGGGGCAGTAGCGCGGCCCCCTGACGGGGCCGGTGCTGTAGGGCTGGGCCAGGTCCAGGTTTTCGCGGATGATGCGGTGCGTGTCGAGGTTGGTATAGGTCATCCAGCAGGGGAGCTGCTCCTCCGGCACCCTGGTGGAGAGAAAGGAGAAGGGCGGCGCCTGCGGGTCGCCGGGCACCGGGTTCAACTTGCTGAAATCGATGCTCCGACGGTGCACGCGCGGCGGGGTCCCCGTCATGAAGCGCTGCAGGGTGATGCCCAGCTGCTGCAGGTTTTCCGCCAGGGTCGAGGGGGGCTTGAGCCCGCCGGGGGCGTAGTCGTGGCCGCGCCGGCCGAAGTATATCCTTGCGCGCAGGTAGACGCCTCCGGCCACGATGACGCTGCGGGCCGGGTAGAAGGCGCCGCTGCGCCCTCGCAGGCCCCTCAGCCGCCCTCCCTCGAGGATGATTTCCTCGACCATGTCCTCGCGAAGGAAGAGCATGGGCTCGCGCTCCAAGACACGGCGCATGCTCCCCTGGTAGCCGGCCTTGTCTATCTGCGCCCGCAGCGCCTGCACCGCCGGCCCCTTGCCCGTGTTCAGCAGGCGCAGCTGGAGCAGGTTGCGGTCGGCGTTGCGGGCCATCTCGCCTCCCAGGGCGTCGATTTCGCGCACCAGGTGCCCCTTGCCGGGCCCGCCCAGCGAGGGGTTGCAGGCCATCACTGCCACCAGGTCGAGGTTCAGGGAGAGGAGCAGGGTGCGGCAGCCGAGCCGCGCCGCGGCCAGAGCCGCCTCGCAGCCGGCATGGCCTGCACCGATGACGGCGACGTCGTATTCTCCCTCCCCGCAGGAGGCGTGGTGGCGCGCCATGGGCTTCAGCTCTCCTTTTTCAGGCTTTTCAACGCATTAAATTATAGCTTAGGCGGGGGGGTGGATTCAACCTGGCCGGCTCCCGGCAGCCGGCGCTAATTCCTTCCGCGGGCCACGGGGAAACGGCGCACCTCCAGGCCGCTCATGACGCGCAGGGCGGGGGCAGCCTGGCGGCGCTTGTACTCGGCCCGGTCCACCAGGGCGATGACCCGCTGCACCGTGGTCGCGTCAAAGCCCCGCGCCATGATCTCCTCCGGGGAAAGATGCTCGTCCAGGTAAAGCTGCAGGATGGGATCGAGGACGGAGTAGGGCGGCAGCGAATCCTCGTCCTTCTGGTCGGGGCGCAGCTCGGCCGAGGGGGGCTTGGTGATGGTCCGCTCGGGGATCACGGCCCGCTTGTGCTTGCGGTTGATGAAGCGGGCCAGCTCGTAGACGGTGAGCTTGGGCAGGTCGGCCAGCACCGCCAGGGCGCCGGCCATGTCCCCGTAAAGGGTGCAGTAGCCCACGGCCAGCTCGGAGCGGTTGCCGGTGGTAAGCAATAGGCGCCGCTCCCGGTTGGCGATGAGCATGAGGATATCGCCCCGGATGCGGGCCTGGAGATTCTCCTCGGCCAGGTCCATCTCCGGCCTGCCGGAGCGGTTAAGCTCCTTAAGGTAGGCGTGGAAAAAGGGGGTGATGGGGATGGTTCGCGTCTCCAGTCCCAGGTTTTCCGCCAGGGCGCGGGCATCTTCCAGGCTGTGCGGGGGCGAGTATTCCGATGGCAGCATGATGCCGAGCACATTTTTTGGGCCCAGCGCCGCCGCGGCCAGGGCCGCGGTGACCGCCGAATCAATGCCGCCGCTCAGGCCGAGCACGGCCCGGCTGAAGCCGCTCTTGTAAAAATAATCCTTTAGGCCCAGGCACAGGGCTTGGAAAAGGGTGTCCATATCTTCAGCGGCGGCGGGGCATGCTTCTGCCGCGGGAGCGAAGAGATCCCCGGCGCGGATGAAGAGGAGATCCTCGGCAAAGGAGGCCGCCCTTCGGATCAGCTCGCCGCGGTTGTTGTACACAAGGGAGGCGCCGTCAAAAACCAGCTCGTCGCTGCCGCCAACCAGGTTCACCAGCAGCAGGGCGCAGCGCTGCTCCCTGGCCAGGGCGGCGGCCTCCTGCTCCCGCCGTGCCTGCCCTCCGAAGCGGTAGGACGAGGCCGCCGGGATGATGAGCAGTCGTTTCTCTTCCGCCGTCCCGCAGGGCTGCGGCAGCAGGGGGCGATGCTCCGGCCGCAGGGCCCCTTCGCCGACGGCTACTGCTGCCATGAGCTCACCCCAGCGTTCGTAAGAGGCTTGACCGCCCCTGGAGAAATAGCTGCATTCCTGGAAGGGAGCCCTCTGTTCCAGGACCGCCTTGGGATAGGCAGCTTCCACCCGCCCCTTCTTGAGCAGCAGCGCGGCGTTGCAGAGCCTGCCCTGCAGGCGCCGGCATGTCCCCAGGAGCATGGCGGGGGCGGGGCTTGCCGTCAGCGGTGCCAGTTCCTGCTCCATGAGCGCCTCCGCCGCGGCAGCGAAGCTGCCGTAGAGCAGCAGATCCTGCGGCGGGCTGCCGGTGAGGGCCATCTCGGGGAAGACCACCAGATCGGCTCCTTCCTGCCGCGCTTTGTGGAAAAATTCCTTGATCCTGGCGGCATTTGGCCTCAGCGCACCGGCGGTGGGGTTAATCTGGGCGAGGGCAATGAGCATCCCTTGGTCCTCCTGGGGCCGGCGCTCACGGGAGCACCTGGAATAGCGGAATCTGGAAGCATTATATGCCCTGCCAGCGGCAAAAGTCAAGGAAATCGCGGTGGGGCAATTTGCGCCGGGGGAAGGAAGAAGCCTTTCTGAGGGCGAAAGTAAAAGCGGCGGGGTTGCAAGGAAGGATCCCAGTACCAGACGGGGCAGAAGCCAAAAAGAAGGAGGAGACAGCCAGTGAAAGTTGCCTTTATTGTCAACCCGCTGGCCGGGCGGGGCCGGGCCAGAAAGATCTGGGAGGAGCTTGAACCCCGATTAAAGATTGACGCTCCCTACGAGGTCTACTTTACCGAAAAGGCAGGCGATGCCGTGCAGCTGGCCCGTCGGGCCCAGGAGGAGGGGGCGGAGGTCCTGGTCTCCGTCGGCGGCGACGGAACCGTGCACGAGATTGTCAACGGCATGGATTTGCAGAAGGGGACCCTGGGCTTCATCCCCGCCGGGACGGGAAACGATTTCTGCCGCAGCCTGCACTATCCACAGGATCCCTTTGCCGTGGCGGAGCAGCTCTTCAGCTGGGAGCGGCGCCGCGTCGACCTGGGAAAGATGGGCCACCGCTACTTCGTCAATGTCATCGGGACCGGCTTTGACGCCCAGGTAGCCTATGATGTGAACAAGAGGTTCAAGCGGCTCACCGGCCTTGGCGCCTACCTGGCGGCGGTCCTGAAAAACCTCGTTACATACCGCAACGCCCCGCTGGAAATAGAATATGACGGCCACCGCTGGTCGGGGAAGGCCCTCCTCATCGCCATCGGGAACGGGGGATACTACGGCGGCGGCATCCGCATTGTCCCCCCGGCCGAACCTGACGACGGCTGGTTCCATATCTGCCTGGCGATGGATATGGGAAAGCTTGAAACGTTGCGGCTTTTGCCCGCGGCCATCTCCGGAGGGCATGAGGGGCATCGCAAGGTCATTCTCCTGAAAGCGCGCCGGATCAGCGTCCGCTCTTCTGCTCCCCTGGCCATCCAGGCCGACGGGGAACTTTTGGGCACGCTTCCCCTCACCGTGGTAGGTGGCGCCGCAGGCCCTCTCCGTTCTGGCCCCGGGCGGGAGAGAGGCGGCGCGGCCATGAACTGAACTGAAGGAGGGGGGAAATAAAAAAACTTTCTATAAAAGCGGGAAAAGAGTTTATTGTCATTGCCTTTCCCTTCTGTTACAATATGGATCGGCTTATGTTGTCCCCCGTCCAGGGTTTGGTGTTGCCCGCAGAATAAAATTGATTGAAGGGAGCATTGCAAAATGGCTGACACAAAAAAGCAGCCGGTGAAAAAAACAGTGGTTCCCGCCAAAAAGGCCAAGGCCAAGGCGGCCGCTTCTCAAGATGAGCAGGTGGTGGAAAAGACCCCACGGCAGAGGGCTACCGGCCTGCGCCTCCTAGCGGTGCTCTTCTGGCTTATCGCCATCGCCGGTGAAGTATTCGTCATTGCGCTCTTCAACGGGACCCTCTATCTTCCCGAAATTCGCGACTACGAAAATGCATTTCTCATTGGCGGCATTGTTTTTATCCTCATCTTTGTGGTTATCGGTTCGCAGCTCTGGAAAAAAGCAAACCGCATCGATCCCATTTCCAAGAAGAACAAGCTCAAGTTCTATCTCTGGAACCAGATGGGCCTCATTGTCGCCGTCATCGCCTTCTTCCCGCTGGTTTTGTTCCTCCTACGGAACAAGGAGCTTGACAAGAAGACCAAGCAGCTCCTAACCGTGGTTGCCGTCATTGCCTTCCTCATTGCCGGCGCCTTCTCCATCGACTACAACCCCGTTTCCGCAGAGGATCTCGAGCAGGCGAAGGAGGATTCATACGTCCTCAGCGACGGCACCTGCTACTGGACCCGCTGGGGCCGGAAATACCACTTCGATTTGGAGTGCTACACCCTGAGCAGGTCCGCTGTGATCTACGAGGGCACCATTGAGGAGGCCTTCGAGGCCAACAGGACCTCGCCCTGCTCTGTCTGCGCCGTCGTGGAAGAGGGCGAGGAAAGCGAAGAGGAAGAGATAAGCGAGGAATGATAAGGAACAGCCAAAGGTTCCTGTGCCACATAAAACCTCCGCCGGCGGGTCCCCCGGCGGAGGTTTTTGTCCTAAATTAACCCTGGTACTAGTACTCGAGAACGCGGGGCAGCTTTTTGGCCTGTTCGATCCACTTGGCCACTTCGGTTTCGCTGGGCACGCGGCGAACGAGCTTTTTCTCCTCGTTAACTTCGGCCAAAGCCTGGGCCAGGTTGGCCGGGTTGCGGCGGGCCAGCTCCGGCACCGTGTCTACGCCGGCAGCTTCCAGGAGCTCGGCGTATTCCGACCCCACGCCGTCGATGCGGTAGAGATCCACCATGTTGGCGAACTTGAGGATCTGTTTTTCCGAAAGCCCCGTTTTTTCGGCAAGATCCTTCCGCTGCTTCGGCGTGGCACTGGCAGCCAGCAACGAGTCGGTGTCTTTTATGCCCGCTTCGCGCAGCTTTTTACCGATAACCTCGCCGATACCCTCCACATTTTCGATCTTGTAATTGGCCATTTTTCAACCTCCTGCAAGGTAGTGCCTAAAAGGCGCCGCTGGAACAAACAACTAGCTTTTCCGGCAGCTTTGGGTAAATTATAGGCATCAGTGATGTCAACGGCCAGTGAAAATGTCACCCTAAAAATGCTTGAAATGGACTGAGAAAATGTCACCCCTTTAGTTATGTTTTGAAGCGTATCTTCGGAGATATCGTTCTTTGACATACAAATCTGTTT
>JAAZIN010000139.1 GCA_012800855.1 Bacillota bacterium | reverse complement strand
CCTTTTTTTGCGGCAATAATGTGCACCTGATAAGTAAACATGTTATTTCGCCGTTTAAGAAGAGATTTCCTTCTTTTTAGCTAATCTTGTTAAAAAAAGGTGCACCTTGTCTAAAATTTACTCCCTTTCTTCCCGCGGGCTTAGCATTTCCGCAATGTCGTGCAGCGCTTTGCCGCATTTTTCGTGGATCACTACCTCGGCAACGCTGTCGTAGCCGGTGGGCTGCAGGTTGACAATGATGAGCTTGCGGGCCAGCGACGGCAGGAAAGCCACCGGGTAGACGACCAGGCTGCTGCCGGCCACCAGCATTAAATCGCAGCAGCGGCGCAGGGTCTCTTCGGCCTCGTAAAAAAGCGGCGGCATGGGGTCGCCGAAGAGAACCACGTCAGGGCGCAAAATATTGTAGCAGCTGCGGCAGACGGGCGGAATCCGCTTCAGCTCCACCTGCTGCACCAGCTCTTCAAAGGGATAGCGCTTCTTGCAGCCCAGGCAGTAGCCGGAGCGCAGGTGGCCGTGCACCTCCCAGACCTTGCGCGAACCGGCTTTCAAGTGCAGCCCGTCGATGTTCTGCGTGATCACGCCCTTTAAATAGCCCATCTCCTCCATCCTCGCCAGGGCATAATGCCCCGCGTTGGGCTCGGCCAGGGTAATGCTGGCAAAACGATTGAAAGCCGCCTCGTAAAAGAGGCGGGGGTTGCTCTGCAAGACCTCCACCGTGGCGGTTTTAATGGGATCTATTTTCTCCCAGATTCCCGTTCCCGGCGTCCGGAAATCTGGAATGCCGCTTTCCGTGGAGAGGCCGGCCCCGGTGAGGCAGTAAAAGCCGGTGCTCTCCCTGATCAAGGCGGCAGCCCGCGCAATTTGCTCGTGGTAATTCATCCTAGTCCCCCCGCTAAAAGGCATCTAGCGATAAATTTTTACTTTATTTAATTGTCTTTTTATTTATTCTATTCTATAATTGTCAATTCCTTTATCAGAGAAACTGTTATAATGAAGAAAAACATGATAAAATAAAGTTGGGAAACATTCAGCAGCCCACGCCAGAGGAAAGGAGGTTCCAGCATGAACCGGCTGAAAACATTCTTATTGATGGTCCTTCTCACGGCAATTTTTATGCTGGTGGGCCAGCTCATCGCCGGCCGAGAAGGGCTAATCGTCGCCTTCATCCTGGCGCTGGCCATGAACCTTTTCTCTTACTGGTATAGCGATCGCATCGCCATCAGCATGACCCGTTCACGACCGCTCAGTGAACACGAGGCTCCCGAGGTTTACCGGGCCCTTCGCGAACTTACGCACAATGCCAATATGCCCATGCCCCGGGTTTACCTGATGCCCACCGACCAGCCCAATGCCTTCGCCACGGGACGCAATCCCGAAAACGCCGTTATCGCCGTTACTGCGGGGTTGCTGAGAATGCTGGACTACGAGGAGCTCAAGGGAGTCCTGGGCCATGAGCTGGCCCACATACGCAACCGCGACATTCTCGTGGGCAGCATCGCGGCGGCTCTTGCCGGAGCCCTCATGTTTGTGGCACGGCTGGGGATGTGGGGGGCCGCCTTCGGCGGGGGCGGCAGGCGCAACGAGGGCGGCGCCGGCCTGGCCCTGTTCAGGCTACTGGCCCTGGTGCTGGCTCCCATAGCTGCCCTCTTAATCCAGATGGCCATCTCGCGGACGCGCGAGTACGGAGCCGACGCCACCTCGGCCAGGCTCACGGGCAACCCGCAGGGGCTGGCCTCGGCCCTGGCCAAGATGGAGAGCTACGCCCGCCGGCGCCCGCTGAACGAGCTTAACCAGGCCACGGCGCACATGTTCATCATCAACCCCTTCTCGGCAGAGGATCTGGCCGCGCTTTTCAGCACGCACCCGCCCATCCGGGAGCGGATTGCCCGGCTGCAGCGTATGCGCGTTGAAAGGATAAGGTGATCTTTAACCAGGGGGCTGTCCCGTAAGGGCAGCCCCCTGGTTGTCATTAACCTGCAGTGAGATGCTACGGGCGAGTCTTAAACAGCGGTTGAAACAGGGGATGGCTGCTTTTCACGCCATAGGCGGGGAACAGCTTCTGCACAATGAGCTCCCGGTTCAGCAGGAGAATAAACAGGAATATGACCTGGATGAGGTAGCGGTTCAGGCCAAAGCCCACCGCAATCCCACCGATATCGCCGCCATACAAAAAGGGCCCGATGGATAAATTGAACGCGTCAATGAACAGGAAAAGAAAGGTCAAATAATAGAAGTAGCTTCTCCAGAAAAAATTCCTGGTCGCGGCCAGTGTTTTCCGCAATGCCAGGAGCAGGTAGCCCAGCGCCAGGGTGAGCGCATTGGCCGATCCGGAGATAAAGCCCCAGTGGATCCCGGACCGCTCTTCTACCGGTGTCTTGAAGATCACCTCGGCCCCGTAGTAGTGCAGCCGGAACCCCTCCAGCTCGCCGAAAGCATGGCCCACCACCGCATGGGCCCCCTCGTGAACAACTAAAAACGTGAGGATGCCCAGGACCAGGATGGCTATTTTTTTCATGATTCTTTTTCCCTCCCCCGTTTAAAAAAGGGTATTTCCCGGAGCCCCCAAGGGGGACAAAAAGGTGCGTCCCCAGCGACCCATAATTAAAGAAAGTGGGACAAGGAGGTACGTCCCCGCTGTCCCAGAAAAATTAATATATCTCGATCTTGATGGGGCCGCAGCGGCCGGCGTTGCAGCTGCTCTCTTCGACGGAGCAGGCGGTAACGGCGACGATGAGATCGAACATCGCCTCCAGCTCAATGTAGTCGCCCGCCCTTGAAAGGGGTTCCTTTATCTCGAGGCGGCCGTCCTCGTGGACCCGCGTGTTCATGAATATGTTGAAAGGTGTCCAGATGCAGCTTTCATCAAGGCCGTATTCGGCCAGTGCTTTCTTAAAGTTTTCATGGCAGCTGGGGTGCGGCCCCGTGATGCCGTACTGGCATCGATACATGGCCGGGCTGCAGGGAGGATGGAGCAGGTCATGGGCCCCCACGGTGTCGGCGGTGACCCGGAGCATGGGCCGGTAGAGATTGGAATAGAGGTGCTGGCCCACCTTGATGTAGAGGGAGCCGTTGTTGTCGATGGTGGCGCCGGTGGAAAGAAACTCGCGCGGCTCCACGGCATTGAAAGCGAGAAAATCGGCTACTTGTTTACCCTTGGGATCAATCACTCGCACCTTCCGGCCTTTTGGCAATGCAAAAGCTCGCCCTTCTTGAGCTGGAATGATGAAGCCGAGTTTGGCTGTATCCACGGTCCTTCACGCACCTTTTCTCCTCATTTCGCGCCTCCCGCTAACCAGCCAGAGGTGCAACCCGGAACTGCCTAGAGCTTTGCTTCCATGCCGGGATGCGCCGTTCCCTCCCACCATGCGGCTAGCGAAAAAGAGCCAAGAAACGCTCCATATAGTAAATCCAGACCTGGTTGAAATAGCCGGGAAAATAGAAGTCGCTGGCATGGCCGGCCCAATTCATTTCCAGGAGCGCACACCGCTCGTTGCCGGCGGCTTGATATTTTTCTTTAAAATTGCGTGCCGTATACCAGGAAACCATCCCATCATGGCTCCCCTGGTAAATTAGGCAAGGGGGGCTCTCTTTATCAATGAGAAGGCTCACGTCAATCCATTCAGGCGCTTCGCCGATAACGGGCAAGAAACTGGTCTCATTGGCCGGGTAAAGGGGAAGGTAGCCCTTGATTTTTATCGCCTCGCTGATTAGGTGAGGATAATTCCCGCCGGCTGCAGCCAGGGCCAGGGCCGTGGTTAGCTGCCCACCGGCGGAGCCGCCGGTAATAAAGACCGAATTGAGATCGAGGTTATATTCGGCGCCATGCTCGGCCAGGTATTTTGTAAATATGCCCAGGTGGCGGACCATGTCATCCAGGGTAAACGGGCCCACGCGCTCGCGCTTGGCCAGCAGCGGCTGCAATGCGGTGAGCTTCACCCGGTCAGTTAAGCCGTACTGCAGGTCAAAGACGGTGTAGCCCTGGGAGGCAAAATACTTGTTTACCTGCATCATGTTGGTAAAGCCCTTGTCGCCGGCGATCCAGGCGCCCCCGTGTATCCGGATCAGCGCCGTCCCGCTGCCCGGCAGGCCGGTTTTCCCTTCAGGCGGCATGAACACGTCGAAATAAAGCTTCAGCCCATCGTCAATGCCGCCGCTCCCTTCATAAAAGAGAACATCTCTTTCATAGCGGTACTCTCCCGGGGGGAGTCCCAAAAAATAGGCCGGCAATGAAAAAGGTGTTTTAAGAAAATAATCTTCCCAGGCGGATTCAAGCTGTTCCAAACGGCTGCCTCCGAAAGTACGGGTAAATTCAGCCTCGGCGCCGGCGCAGGTTTTGGGCATGGCCAGCAGGGGAAGCAGGTGGACGGCAAAGCAGGCCAGGCCCATTATCCCTGTGAAAAGGGCCGCAGCGCTGCCCGGCCGGTTTTGCAGCTTTAAAATTAAAACGGCTGTGCTGAGCAGGATGAAAGCATGGTAAAGAGAAAACCCGGAAAGGAAAATCTCGATAAACTGGGGCGCGCTCTCAAAAAAAATGGACCTGTTGCCGGCCAGAAGGAAATAAAGTGCAGCTGTTCCCGAAACCAGGACAACATAGGATAACACCAGAATCGTTTTTTTGCCGGGACTGCCGGTTTTACGTGCGCAGGGCTGTCGGCCCATTCGCAGCGGGAAACCGGCTTTAACAGCAGCCAGGTTATTCCAGGCCAGGGTTGAACCCAAAATGGGAAGGCCAAAATAGATTAAATAGATCCCGCCGTAGATGAGGAAGTCAAAGCGCCCGGTATAAATAAGAGCAGTGAGCATGTTTAAACAGGCCATCATGGCAAAACCGGCAATCAGGGCTGCCAGGCAGATATAGCCCCCGCGGTGCAGGCGGCGACCGAGATGATTTTCTCGATCAACGAAGCGATCATCCAGGTAAATGAGCAGGATGAGCGCCGTGAGGGAAAGCAGGTATAAAATCCCACAAAAATTGTCCACCGCCATATTTAGCGGCACGGCCAGGTGAATCGCGCTACCGGCTATGGCCGCCAGGGAGAATCCCAGGGTAAGGACGCTCACAAGGTGGACCAATTTAATACGCCCGCTGGCCATCTCCAGCCCCTCCCTACCTGAAGAAAAATTGACAAGGGGAATATTAGCATAAGTTCGACTATAATAAACTTATCTCCTGCCCTGATAGAAAACGAATAAAAGCGGCGGAGCCGCTTTGAAGCTGAAGGAAAAGGGTACACGATTTTTAACGGGATTGTTTGAATCATTCTTCCCAGAGGGCAATGTGCTCCAGGCCGGGAAGGGGAACGGCCGCGGCGCGGGGTTCCCAGCGCCCCTCAATCCCCCACTCCCGGGCGGCCAGCTCAAAATGGGCCATGGCGATGCCCATGTCGAGATGCTGAAGCCTGATCTTCCCAAAGGCCCGGTTGATAATCCGGTCCTCCTTCAGGTATAGGTGATAGCGGCCCTTCTCATCCCGGACAATCCGCCAGGGCTGGCGGTTCTTGGCGGAGGGGCCGAGGCGCACCGCCTCCAGGGCATCGCGGTAGGCGCCGGCTTCATTTTCCGTCAAGGGGGTCTTCCCGTCAGCGGAGAAGAACAGCTCGCTCCACGGCTTCCGCTGGGTGGAGCGGGCGCCGACCCTGGCCACCCTGTCCTGCAGGGCCGCGCTTTCAGCGGGATAGCCCACGGGGGTTACGGCCGGCATCAACTCATCTTCAGCAAGTCCCATCTGGCGGGCAAAGCTGCTCCGGCGGAAGGTGCCGCCCAGCCAGCATGTGCCCAGCCCCATGGCGGTGGCTTCGAGGATGATCTTCTCCAGGCAGTAGCCCAGGTCCAGCTGGGAGCCGGGCACATCTTTCACCGCGGCCAGGATGTAGAGGCGGGCGCCGCGGACCATGCCGTATGTGCCCAGGCTTTTAATCTCCCGCGGATCCAGCTCTTCAAAATCCAGCAGCGCAAAGCGCACCGCCGTCCCGAAAGGGCCGGTGTTATGCTCCTGGAAGAGCTGCCGCAGCCTCTCTTTAATCTCCGGTTCCACGGGCCGGGGATCGTAGCTGCGCACGGAGCGCCTTCGTTGAATCTTCTCCATGGCTTTCATCAATCAACCACCCCGCTAAGACATTTTTTGCCGGGCCGCCGCTCACTTCACCAGGGGGATGAAATCGCCGTAGCCTTCTTCCTCCATCTTCTCCAGGGGGATGAAGCGCAGCGCGGCGCTGTTGATGCAGTAGCGCAGGCCGCCTCTGTCCCTGGGCCCAGCGGGAAAGACGTGGCCCAGGTGGGAGTCGCCGATGCGGCTGCGCACCTCCGTGCGGATCATCCCGTGGCTGCGGTCTTCCCGCTCCACAACGGCATCGCGGTCGATGGGCCGGGTAAAGCTGGGCCAGCCGCAGCCGGCATCAAACTTGTCCGTGGACAGGAAGAGAGGCTCGCCGGTGACCACGTCCACGTAGATGCCGCGCTCAAAATGATCCCAGTACTCGTTGTCAAAGGGCGGCTCGGTGGCGTTGAGCTGGGTTACCTGGAACTGCCTGGAGGAGAGAGTTTTTTTCAGCTCCTCGGGTGGCGGTTTGCGGTAGGCCCGGGTCTTGGCGGGCTTTTTCCTTTCGGGAAGGGACGAGAGATCGACGTGGCAGTAGCCGCCGGGATTCTTCTCCAGGTAGGCTTGGTGGTACTCCTCCGCCAGGTAGTAGTTGTCCAGCGGCAGCACCTCGGTAACTATGGGCCGGTCGTATTTTTTCTGCTCCTCGGCTAGGACGGCGCGGGCTGTCTCCAGGTCGGCGGGGTCATTGGAGTAGATGCCGGTGCGGTACTGCGTGCCCACGTCGTTCCCCTGGCGGTTTTTGCTGGTAGGATCGATGATCTTGAAAAAGTGTTGCAAAAGCTCCCGGAGGCTGATTTTTACGGGGTCGTAGGTCACCTGCACCGTTTCAGCGTGGCCGGTGGAGGCTATTTCCTTGTAGGAGGGGTGGGCGGTTTTGCCGTTGGCGTAGCCCACGGAAGTGCGCAGGACCCCTTCCAGGCGGGAAAAGTAGGCCTCCACGCCCCAGAAGCAGCCGCCGGCGAGCCAGATGTCGCGCGGGCCCCCGGGTTTGTTTTGCTGCCCGTTATCCGTTGGCGACATTTCTTCTCACCCCAATGCCATTTGGTTGGTTTCAGGCCTGTAGACATAATGGTAGTGCTGGCCTCGCTTTGCAATGACGTGGGTTATAATGGGAAAACCATTAAAGAGCCACATACAAAGGAGGCCAGTACAATGGATTATACCACGTTTGTAGGGATGGATGT
>JAAZIN010000138.1 GCA_012800855.1 Bacillota bacterium | reverse complement strand
CCGCGCCATTGTTAACGTGGAGGATTACCGCTTCGCTACCGCGCAGCTGGCACAGACCACCCTGCGCAGTGTTACCGGGCAGGCGGAGCTTGATGAGCTGCTTGCTGAAAGGGATAAGCTGAACCAACTGATCCAGCGGATCCTCGACGAAGCCACCGATCCCTGGGGGATCAAGGTTACCGCGGTGGAGATCAAGGACGTGGGCATTCCCGAGCAGCTGCAAAAGGCCATCTCCCGCCAGGCTACGGCCGAGAGGGAACGCCGCGCCATTATCGTCCAGGCCGAGGGGGAGAAGGAGGCGGCCAAGAAGCTGGCCGAAGCGGCGCAGATACTGAGCAGCCAGGAAGGCGGTTTTTACGTGCGGCTCTTGCGGGCTCTCCCCGAGGTAGTCAACCAGCCGGGCAAGGTGATCGCCTTCCCACTCCCGGTGGAGCTGCGTCAGCTTTTGCCGGAGTTTAAAGAGAAGCAGAAGGAGCAGTAGAAGGCTTTTCCCCATGTATAGCCGTCTCTCCAAGAGGCGGCCATATTTTTAAGAAAGGGGGTGAGATGGTGTTACCCTTTAAGACGGTTTTTATTGTCAACCCCAAGGCCGGCGGCGGCCGGGCGCTGCGCGTCTGGGGCATGCTGGAGTCCATGTTGCGCGATGCCGGCCAGTCGTACCAGGTTTATTACACCCGCTTCCGTGGCGACGCCACGAGTATTGCTGAAAAAGCCCGCTCCAACGGCGCTGAGCTGGTCGTGGGCGTAGGAGGAGACGGGACCCTCCTGGAAGTGGTCAACGGCCTTGATCTTAAGAAAAATATCCTGGGCATTATCCCGGCAGGCACGGGCAATGGTTTCCGCCGCTCGCTGAAAATACCGGGAAACTGCCGCAAGGCCTTTCTGGAGATGGCCAAATGGGAGCCGCATCGGGTTGACATCGGCACGCTAAACGGCATTCGCTTTCTCAACGTGGCCGGTCTTGGCTTTGATGCCGTGGTGACCCAGTTTGCCAAGGCTGACGATCAGAAGCTGCCTGGATACAGCGCCTACGTGGCCGGCTTTTTAAAAGAACTGGCCAGCTTCGGCAGCTTCCCCACGAAGGTTAAGGACATGGAAAACGGCAAGACCATCACCGAGGCCAAGACCTTTATCGTCCTCGTGGCCAACGGGCGCTATTATGGAGGCCAGCTGTGCGTTGCGCCCCACGCCAATGTGACGGACGGGCAGTTGGACCTCATGGTGGTGAGGCGGATGAATTACCTGGAGACGGCATCGCTGACCCTAAAGGCCTTTTTCAAAAAACACCTTGGGCACAGTGCCATTTATACATCACCCTGCCGCGAAATAACCATCAGCGCCGCCGAAAATATCCCCGTGCATATTGACGGTGAGCTGATGGGTTCGCTGCCGGCAAAAATACACATTCATCCGGCTGCCCTCTACGTGTTGACCCCACCCCTTTCTTAATGGTCGAGCCGGAATTATCAATACCTCTTTCCGTCATCAGTACCGGGAGGCCTTGCCGGATAGGCCTCCCGGTGCTTTATATAATTCTCTAAAGCGCCTTCCCGGGCCGTCTTAAATGCCCTGGCTAATGGTGACAATAATACT
>JAAZIN010000137.1 GCA_012800855.1 Bacillota bacterium | reverse complement strand
CTTTTAACGGGGCTTGTTTGCTTATCCAACGCGGTTGTGTTATATTACTTAAGGTAAATTTAGGATAAGGAGTGTCTCCGTTGAGGCCGGTACGAGTTAGATTTGCCCCCAGCCCTACGGGAGAGCTGCACATCGGCGGCGCCCGGACGGCGCTGTTCAACTATCTTGTAGCCCGGGCCAGCAATGGCACCTTCATCCTGCGCATCGATGACACGGACCTGGAGCGCTCCCGGCCGGAATACACCGAAGCGCTGCTCAACGCGCTGCGCTGGCTGGGCCTGGATTGGGACGAAGGTCCCTATTTCCAGTCGCAGCGCCTGGAAGAATACAACCGCGCTGCGGCCCGCCTCCTGGAAGAGGGCAAAGCTTACCACTGCTACTGCACCCCCGAGGAACTCGCCGCCGGGCGGGAGGCGGCGCGCAAGGCTGGAAAGCCCTACCTTTACCCCGGCACCTGCCGCAATCTCTCCCAGGAGGAGGCGCGTGCCTACCTGGCCGCCGGGCGTAGCCCGGTCATCCGCTTGCGCACCCCGGACCGCGGGGTAACGGTGGTGCGGGATCTCATTCGGGGCGAGGTCCGCTTTGACAACAGCACCCTGGACGATTTCATCATCGTCAAGTCCAACGGCTTGCCCACTTACAACTTTGCCAGCGTCGTGGACGATGCCCTGATGGAGATAACCGATGTCATCAGAGGGGAGGAGCATCTTTCCAATACGCCGCGCCAGCAGCTATGCATCGAGGCCCTGGGCTACGAAGCGCCCCGCTATGCCCACGTGCCCATGATCCTGGCCCCGGACCGGAGCAAGCTGAGCAAGCGGCACGGCGCCACCTCTGTGGAGGAGTTTCGCGAGCGGGGCTACCTGCCGGAGGCGCTGCTCAATTACATCGCCCTCCTGGGCTGGTCCCCCGGCGAGAAGGAGATTATTTCCCTCTCGGAAATGATCGCCCTGTTTTCCCTGGAGCGAGTGAACAGAACCGCCGCCATCTACGACGTCAGCAAGCTGACCTGGATGAACGGGCATTACCTGCGCGAGGCGCCGCTGGAGCGCCTGGCAGAAAAAGCCCTGCCCTTCTTCGAAAGGGAGGGCCTCCTCCGCGCCCCCCTCGAAGGGGAGGAGCTAAGCTACTACCAGAAAGTAGTCGATACCGTGCGTGACCGGGTCAAGACCCTTGCGGAACTGGCCGAGGCCTCCACCTACTTTTACCGCGACGATTTTCCCTATGACTCCAAGGGCGTGGAGAAGCATTTCCGCAAGGAGGGCAGCGCCGAGCTGCTGCGCCGGGCCGCCGCCCTGCTGCGGGAGCTGGAGCCCTTTGAAATGGAGACCATCGAGAGCGCTTACCGGGCCTTGAGCGAAGAGCTGGGCATATCCGCCGGCCGCCTCATCCACTCCACCCGCCTGGCCATCTCCGGCCGGACCATGGGGCCGGGCCTTTTTGACATCATTGTCCTGCTGGGGCGCCGGAGGACCGTGGAGCGCCTTGAGAAAGCGGCCCGCTGGATCGAAAAAAACTTTTCATAATCCTAAACATTATTCCGGCGCCTGCTGTTGACAGGGGCGCCGTTTTATTATAAAATAACCGCTAAATAATGTAGCATGGTAGGGTTAACACTCACCGGAGAAGAACGGCAGAACGGTAGGAGAGCTGAAGGGGCCCTCCCGGGCTTTTTTCTTTTCCGAGGGTGTTTCCCGCCGGAAAGAAAAATGGAGGGATTGACGGTGAAAAAAGTGTGGTTGTGGTTGCTTGTGGGGGTTCTGGGTCTTTCCTTTCTTGCAGCGGCCGGCTGCGGCCCTGAAGAAGGAATGATCAAGATCGGCATCGTTCAGATAGCGGATCATCCCGCGCTTAACGATGCCCGCGACGGTTTCATCGAAGCGCTGAAGGAAGAAGGCTTTGAAGACGGCAAAAACATCAACATCGACATTCAAAATGCACAGGGCGATATCACCACCGCCTCTACCATTGCCGAAGGCTTTGTCGCCGACGGGGTTGACCTTATCCTGGCCATAGCCACCCAGGCGGCGGAAGCGGCCTACAAGGCCACCAAGGACATACCCATTGTGATCACCGCCGTAACCGATCCCGTGGCCATTGGCCTGGCCGACAGCCTGGAGCATCCGGGGAAAAATGTCACCGGGACGCACGATATGAATCCCATTAAAGAGCAGCTCGAACTGCTGAAGGAGATCCTGCCCGATGCCACCACTGTGGGGGTCATTTTCAACTCCGGCGAGGAGAATTCGCGGGTGCAGGTTGAAATATTGGAAAAGGTTGCCGGGGATTTTGGGATGACCATTGTTAAGGCCGCGGTTACGTCCACGGGCGAGGTGAGCACCGCCACCGAGTCGCTTATCGGAAAGGTGGATGCCATCTACATTCCTACGGACAACACGGTGGTAAGCGCCATCGCCTCGGTGATCCAGGTATCGGATGAGCACAAGATCCCCGTGATCCCAGGCGAGGAAAGCTGCGTCCGTGCAGGCGCCCTGGCCACGCTGGGCATTGACTACTTCAGGCTGGGCCACCAGGCAGGGAAGATGGCGGCAAAAATCCTGCGCGGCGAGGCGGAGCCGTCTACCATGCCCATCGAGGGACAGACGCAATACCGGGTCGTGGTAAACAAGGCCGCCGCCGAGAAGTTAAATGTTACCTTGCCCGCGTCTTTGTTGGAACGGGCCGATGAAGTAATTGAATAAAATAAAGAAAACTTGATGCCGTGCCCCACTGCTGGGCACGGCATCAAGCTGGAAAAACAGGGAGGAGCGGAAGGAAGATGAATCTCACTCTTTTATGGAGCACTTTCAATCTGGGCCTGCTTTATGGATTGCTGGTGCTGGGAGTGTTTATCACCTTTCGCATCCTCAACTATGCCGATCTTACCGTTGACGGCAGCCTGCCTCTGGGAG
Organism: Bacillota bacterium; assembly: GCA_012800855.1. Taxonomy (GTDB): domain Bacteria; phylum Bacillota; class Dethiobacteria; order DTU022; family DTU022; genus JAAZIN01. The sequence continues at coordinate 58,978 of JAAZIN010000137.1, read as the reverse complement.
CAGCGATCACGGCCATCCTCATCTACACGGGAACCAATCCTTTCCTGGCGACCCTGGCGGCGCTCCCCCTGGGAGCGCTTGCCGGGCTGATGACGGGCATTCTCCATGCCCGCTTTTCCATCACCCCGCTGCTTTCGGGAATTCTCACCATGATCGGGCTCTATTCAATCAACCTGCGTATTATGGGGCGCCCCAACGTGCCCCTGCTCAAGCATGGCACTATTTTCGACGCTTTGACCGGCCTGGGGATTTCCCTGCGCGCCAGCCAAACGGTGATCGCCCTGGCCGTCATCATTTTGGTCATCGTGGGATTGTATCTCTTTCTCAGCACCGAACTGGGCCAGGCGCTGCGCGGCACGGGGGACAACGAGGTAATGCTGCGCAGCCTTGGAGTAAACACCAACCGGATGAAAATCCTGGGCCTGGCCATTAGCAACTCCCTGGTCGCCCTCTCCGGGGCCCTCATCGCCCAATACCAGGGATTTGCCGACATTAACATGGGCATAGGCATGATCGTCATCGGCCTGGCCTCGGTGATTATCGGAGAGGTCGTGCTGGGGGTAAAATCGATCCCCGGGCGGCTCTGCGCGGTAGTGGTGGGTTCCATCCTTTACCGCCTGGCCATAGCCCTGGTGCTGAGGATTCGTTTTATTGAGTATACCGATTTAAAACTTTTCACCGCTTTGCTGGTGACCATCGCCTTGATTTCGCCTAAGATAAGCAAGCGGTTCAAGCAGGCCCACAAACTTGCGGTGGCCGAAGAAGGACAAAAAGATGGATTATCAGAGAAAGTTGGCGGTTAACATGCTGCACATCTCCAATCTTTACAAGATATTCAACTACGGGGAAGTCAATGAGAAGATCGCCCTGCAAAATATAAACTTACGGCTGGCGGCGGGCGAATTTGTCACCGTTATCGGCGGCAACGGGGCGGGAAAAAGCACGCTGCTGAACTGCATTGCCGGTGTCTATATCCCCGACCAGGGGACCATCCACCTGGATGGACGGGAGATCACCCGCCTGCCCGATTACCAGCGCGCCGCTTCCATCTGCCGCATCTTCCAGGATCCCATGACCGGCACGGCCGCCTCCATGACCGTGGAGGAAAACCTGGCCCTGGCCCTGCGGCGCGGCATGAAAAGACGCCTGGTCCGGGCCATTACGGAGAAAGAGCGCAAGCTTTTCCGCGATAAGCTGGCGCGCCTGGAGCTGGGCCTTGAATACAGGTTGACGACCCCGGTGAAGTTGCTTTCGGGAGGGCAGCGCCAGGCCCTGGCCCTGCTGATGGCCACGCTGGTCCGGCCGAAGCTGGCCCTGCTTGACGAGCATACCGCCTCTCTCGACCCGAAGACCGCCCTGCGTGTGCTGGAACTGACCAGGACGCTCTTCGAAAAGGAGAACATCACCACTCTGATGATCACCCATAACATGGAGCAGGCCCTGCGCATGGGGACGCGGCTGATCATGCTCCATGAAGGGAAGATCATCCTTGATGTCAACGACGGCGAGAGAGAGGGGCTCACTGTCGCCAAGCTGATTGAGCTTTTCCATGCCGCCAGCGGCGAGAAGCTCCAAAACGATCGTCTTCTGCTGGCCTAGAGCCTTTCAACCGCCTTCCCTAGGCCGCGTAGAGGATTTGCCGCTGAGATGAATGAGCCTGGGCCGGCCCGGAAATATTGCTGTTGAACAAAATCAGGGTTACTGCTATAATAATAGTTGCGTTGCGGGATGGTGTAGCGGCAGCACGTGTGACTCTGGATCACAAAGCCTAGGTTCGAATCCTAGTCCCGCAGCCAGCAAAATAACGAATCCTTCCGGAACATCCAGCTCCGGAAGGATTTTAATTTAATGTAAGCGATCCCGCCTGCCTAAGCCTGTTTTTAATGCTGTAGGCTGGGGAGGGCGGCTCGCTTTGCTTCAATAAGGCGCTCATAGCAGGACAGCATCTTTTCGGCAGAGGCGGCGGAGGAAAGTGCGGCGGCATTGCGTAGGGCGCTGCGTCTCATCGCCTCATAGAGGGAGCGGTCCTGCAGAAGCCGGATAATATTGGCCGCAAAGTGCTCCTGCGAGTGCTCCGAAAGGAGGCCGTCTTCGCCGTGCCGCACCATTTCGGCGGCGCCGAAAGCGCGGATAGCCACCACCGGCAGCCCGGCGGCCTTTGCCTCGCCGATAACCAGGCCCTGCGTCTCCGTTACCGAGGGAAAAACAAAGAGATGGGCGCTGGCATAGCAATGCACGATCTGGTCGCGTGAAAGCAGGCCGGTGAAGATGACCTTGCCGGCAATGCCCAGTTTGAAGCAGTACTTGCGCAGCTCTTCTTTGTCCGGGCCATCGCCCACAATAACGAGGCGCGCATGGGGGATCTCCTGCTGCACACGGCCAAATGCTTCCAGCAGGAACTTCACGTTTTTCTCCTTGCCTAGCCGGCCCACGAAGAGGAGAACCTTCTCCGCGGGGGAGACCTGGTAATTTTTTTGCAGCCAGTGAGAATCGTTATTGGCAAATTCCTCCAGGTCAATGCCCGTGGGAATCACTTCCACTTCTGTTTTTACGCCAATTTCCTGCAGGTAGCTTTCAATGATGCGCGAAGGAGCAATGACCAGGTCGCAGCGGTTGCAGAAATCCCTGGCGATAGTAATAACCAGCGATTTTGTCACCTGCTGGGCTACCGGCAGGTAGTGCACATATTGATCGTAGAGCGTGTGGAAGGTGAAAACCAGCGGCAGGCCATATTGGCGAGCCGCATGAGCCCCCAGCCTTCCCAGGAGAAAAGGCGAGTGCACGTGGATGACCTGCAAATTGATACGGCGAATGGTCGTCCCCAGCTGGAGCGAAAAGGGAATGGGTATGGAAAAATGGGGCATGGTGGGGGCGGGGATGGAGGCAAAGCGAAACACCTTTTCTTCACGGGGGCAGTGGACAAGCGGGTAATCGGGCCCGAAGATATAGACTTCATGCCCCCGGGCGTTGAACTCGCGGGTAAAGAGCTCAATGGAGCGAACTACGCCGCTGGTATAAGGGCGATAGCTGTCGGAGAAGAATCCAATGTGCATCGGTTTAGCCAATCCTCCTTACGCAGCTTTTTCGCTCACCAGCCATTCCAGGGCGGCGTAGAGCCAGGGCCAGAGCGCGCCGTCGCCGCCACCTGTCTGCACCAATTCCTGTGCAGGGACATAGCCAAGCTCGGGATGAGGCCCCAGCAGCATTACGCTGCCGCGCCCGTAATTGAAAGCAATGACCGCCGCTTTGCCGTTGGCGTTATAGCGCGCCAGCACATCTACGGCGCTTTCATCGTACCCGGTGAAGTAGGGGCCGCCAAAGTACCACATCTCCACGGCCTCGGGAAAATCCTCCTGGAAGGAGATTTCGCGGTTTAAATCAATCTTTGCCAGGTAGCCCCAGGGGAGGTCGGGGCCCGCCCCTTCGCCGCCGAAGAGCTGCAGGGGGTAATCGTAGGTACGGCCTTCCCAGCGCATGGTGGAGCAGGCATAGTAAGCACCGGCGCAGAAACCGACGAAGCAGCCGCCTTGTTCCACGAAGCTGCGGATATTGGCATGGTTCTCAATATGGTGAAGATATTGCGCGCTAAAGCCGCCCACCAGTACGAGGATATCGCAGAGTTCGTTCAGGTTTGCGCTGCTTATTTCACCCTGGCCGATTTCAATGTAGTTGATGCCGTATTCATCGAGAAAATTCCGCAGCGCCTCCAGGTCCACGTCCCAGCTGCCCTTGCCAGTGTAGAGGCCGACGGTGCGCTCGAGAATCGCCGGCTTTTTCGGCTCCGCGGCAGCAGGCTCTTCCGGCAGCATATCTTTCTGTTCTGGCGGCTCGGCGGAGCTGCCGTTGGAGGCTGCGTCGATGAGATAATCCTGGGCGATATAGACGGCCGCCGCGGCGACAAGGACCAGCCCGAGAATGACTCCCAAGAGGCGACGCATACTGATCATGGCTTCAACTCCTGTTTTAGTTAAAAAACTTTATCGCTGCGCCAGGCAGGCTTACACATAAAATTATATCACCAGCCTGAGGACAAATAAAGCTGCCCGTCACGCCGCTGAAGCCCGGGTTTCTTCCTTGGCGTTCTACGAAGGGCCGCCGGAGCATACCCTTATAATTGATGGCAATTTTTTGAAAGTGGGGGAGAGGGATGGATCAGCTTACCGTGTACGGTATCGCCCTTGTTCCGGTTATTATTGGCCTTGCCGAGCTTCTGAAGCGCTTCGGCCTGCCCACGCGGCTAATTCCGCTGGCGGCGCTAGCCCTGGGACAATTTTTTGCTTTTTTCTACCTTGCGCCTGGCGAACCGAAAAAAGCAATCTTTTTTGGAACCGTGCTCGGCCTCTCGGCGATAGGTCTCTTTTCCGGCGCGAAAAACACGCTCGTAAGCAGAAAAAAATAAATTTTATTTTTTAACCCCTCCTTAGTTAACATAAGATACATTATAGGAAGTTATTTTTTTAGGTCAAAGGTCCAGGCGAGACATCATCCGGCGATTTCTGCCTTTATCCTGGAGTTGTCCCCTCCTCTTACCTGGCAAAATTTTTATCTCCTTAAGCTTGTCCTAAAGAAAAGCCATCAGTTGTTGATTCCATTTTAAAGTTATCGTTTTTGTTCAGGCATCGCGGCACAGCCCGGGCATTGTTCTGAGCCGTCCCCAAAACTGGCGGCGAGAGATATATGCTTCTCATTTCCATTCTTCCCAGAAAGGAGGAAAAGGATGGCGCAGCGGGGGAACGATGCCCTCGCTCTGGCTTTCTTCCTCTCCCTCCTTATCATCTTGATCCGCAGCTTCCCCTTCGGCGATGGGCTGAAAGTGCTCCGGCGGCAGCGGTTCCATCGGGATTTCCTGCGCGTCTCCTTCTCTCTTCATCCCCTCCACCTCTCGCGGCGGTTTTTTTTAGGGTACGCGCTGCCAGATGAAACATGCAGTCAATAAAACACTTGTTCACCGGATTATGGTATAATCGGATAAACGGCAGAGGAGGTGGCGCCATGGAACCCTTGACCCCGCAGCAGCAGCGGGTGCTTGATTACATCTCCCGCGCGGTGGCCGAACGGGGCTATCCCCCCTCCGTGCGCGAGATCTGCGCCGCCCTGGGCTTCCGCTCCACCTCCACGGCGCATCGCCACCTGGCGGCCCTTGAAGAGAGGGGCTACCTGGAGCGGGCTGCAGAGAGGCCGCGGGCGATCCGGCTCCTCGACCCCGCAGGTGGCCGGCTGCCGTGCCGCTATGTCCCCCTCTTGGGCAGGATCAGGGCCGGCAAGCCCCTGCTGGCCGAAGAGAACCTGGAAGGATACTTCCCCCTCCCCGCCGACTTTGTCTCCGGAGGGGAATACTTTGTCCTGCGCGTGGAAGGCGAAAGCATGGCCGGCGCGGGCATTCACCACGGCGATTTTGTCATCGTGCGGCGGCAGCAGACCGTGGAAAACGGCGAGATTGCCGCCCTGCTGCTTGGCGATGAGGCCACGGTGAAGCGCTTCTACCGGGAGAAGGATCATTTCCGGCTCCAGCCGGAAAACGATGAGTTTGAACCCATCCTGACGCGGGAAGTTGAAGTGCTGGGCAAGGTCACCGGCCTCTTCCGGCGACTGTAAAACAGTTTCTAAACCCCTGCCCCTCTCCCTGTCCCTCTTTCTATTCGGAATTGTTTTCCCCCCCCACCGCCCTCCCTTTTACAGAGGATTGTGCCCATGGTATGTAAGACAGCTGCCCCCGGCAAGAGAATTTTCTTGCCTCCTGCATTCGACCCTCTGGCCTCTAATCAAAGATGGCCTTGGCGGCGGCGCAGGTGGCCCAAAGGGCGTGGGGCAGGGTCAATCCCCCCTGCAGGAAGACGGCGTAAGGCTCGCGCAGCGGCCCGTCGGCGGTTAGCTCGCTGGTCGCCCCCTGGTGGAAGGTGCCCGCGGCCATGACCACGGGAACGTCGTAGCCCGGCAGCAGCCCCGGCTCCAGCTGGAGGTATGATTCCACCGGGGAGGCTCCCTGGATCGCCTGGCAGAAGCGGAGAAGCTTTTCAGCGCTCCCTAGGACGATCACCTGGACAATGTCGCCGCGCGGCTCATCCCAGCGCGGCTTTACTTCGTAGCCCATTGCTTCGAAGAGGGCGGCGGCGAAAACAGCGTTCTTCAGGGCATTTCCCACGAGGGCCGGGGCCATGAACAGGCCCTGAAAGAAGCTGCGCTTTTCCGTAAAAGAACCCAGCTTCTCGTAGAGGCCGGGAGCGCTCAAGCGGGCGGCGACCCGGCGTATCAGGTCGCGCCGGCCGGCTACATAGCCGCCGCTCCGGGCCAGGCCCCCGCCCGGGTTCTTGATCAGGGAGCCGGCGACGAGGTCGGCGCCGGCATGGAGCGGCTCCTCTCTCCCGGTAAATTCACCGTAGCAGTTGTCCACCACGATCCAGGCTTCGGGATAGCGCCGGCGCACCTCCTTGGCCAGCTCGCCTATCTGGGCGCAGTTTAATGAGGAACGCCTGTGTTCGTACCCGGCCGAACGCTGAATATAGACCACGCGGGGCTGCAGGCCCGGTTCCAGGGACGCCAGTTCGGGAAAACCGTCGGCGCGCAAAGCGGCGTAATGGTGGCGGATCCCCCATTCGGCCAGCGTCCCCGTCTCCTGGCCGCGGCTGCCGATTACCGCCTGCATGGTGTCATAGGGCGGCCCCGTGAGGCAGAGCAGCAGCTCGCCCGGTCGGAGCAGCCCGGAGAGGGTTAGCGCCAGCGCATGCGTGCCCGAGACAATCTGCGGGCGAAGCAGGGCTGCCTCCCCCCCAAAGATGCGGGCGCAGGCTCGCTCCAGCTTCTCGCGGCCGCTGTCCCCGTAGCCGTAGCCGCTGCTGTCCAGGAAATCCTGCTCCCCGATCATCTGCTCCTGGAGCGCCTCCAGGACGCGGCGCTGGTTGTGAAAAGCCACGCTGTCTATTTCGTCCCAGGCCTCTTTAACCTTCTGAAGCGATTGGCGCACCAGGCCTTTAAGCTTACCGGGCAGCTCCAGCTCATGGATCCAGCCGTATTCAGGCATCTCCTGCTTCCGCCTCCGCAGTTTGTTCCGCCGTGCCCTCCCGCTCCGGAATCCGGCTGTAAGGAAGTAGCTTCCTGGAAAGAGCCGGATCCACCAGCGCCTCCACCTCCGTGCCCTGGGGGCGGTAGTGAAGCCGGAGGATGTTCCCTCGGCGCCGGATCTGCTCCAGGATGGCTTCCTGCCCGTAGGGGAGGCATAGGTGCACCCTCTCCCCTTGTTCATCGAGGATCCGGGCCAGCGCTTCTTTCAGCTCCGCCAGGCCGCGGCCTTCCTTCGCCGAAACAAAGCAGGCCCGCGGATACTCGCGCTCCAGGAAGGGCCGTTCCTCCAAGCGCTCTCGCAGGTCGATCTTGTTGAAAACAAGGAGCTCCCGCCGCTCGAAGCCGGGATCGAGGCGGGAAAGGTGGCGCCGCACGATCTCGATCTGTCTGGGGTACTGCGGGTGGCTGATATCGACCACGTGCAGCAGGATATCGGCCGCGGTGATCTCCTCCAGGGTAGCCTGGAAGGCGGCCAGCAGCTGTCTGGGCAGGTGCCTGATAAAGCCCACTGTATCGGCAAACAAGATTACCCGGCCGTCTTCCAGCCGTCCCCGCCTCACCGTCGGGTCAAGGGTGGCAAAAAGCTTGTCTTCCGTGTATAGATCAGCGCCGGTGAGAGCATTGGCCAGGGTGGATTTGCCGGCATTGGTATAGCCTACCAGGCCGGCCACGGGCACGCGGTTGCGCCGGCGCTTCTGCCGGTGAAGGGCCCGGTGGCGGCGCAGGCTGCTGATTTCGCGCTGCAGGTCGCCGATGCGCCGCCGGATGGCGCGGCGGTCCACTTCCAGCTGTGTCTCGCCGGGACCACGCGTGCCGATGCCCCCGCCGAGCCGCGACAGCTGCTCGCCCAGCCCCGCCAGGCGCGGCAGCAGGTATTGCAGCTGGGCCAGCTCCACCTGCAGCTTGCCTTCGCGAGAGCGGGCCCGCCGGGCAAAGATATCCAGGATCAGGGCAGTGCGATCCACCGTCTTAACCCCAAGGATGCGATCCAGGTTGCGCACCTGCGAAGGCGAAAGCTCGTTGTCAAATATGACCAGGTCTGCACCTGCTTCCGCCGCCGCTTCCCCCAGCTCCTGCGCCTTGCCCAGGCCGATATAATAAGCGGGATCAGGGGCTTCGCGGCGCTGCGCCACCGTTCCCACCACCTCGGCGCCGGCGGTCTTCGCCAGGAGCGCCAGCTCATCCATGCTGGCGGCAAATTCGGCCCTCTCTCCCGCTCTCTCCAATCCAACCAGGATTGCTTTTTCCGCAGCCAGTTTTGCTCCTCACCTTCCGCTTTGTTTGTCGTGCAGCTAGATCATATCACAGCGCGGGCAGCGCATAAAGGTGTGCGCGCCAGTTTTCGCCCGGGGAACACCGGCGGGGCTGTCTGCTTGCTGCCTGGGCATCCTCCCAGCGCCAGGCGGGATTAATCCTCTCCCTCTCCTGGCATCCGGCCCCCGATTCCCCGTTCCTCAAAGCCGCTGCAGTCAAAGCAGAGATACTCGTCGGCGGCGCGATCCTGCAGGTAGATGAAATCGTAGTGGCCGAGGAAGCGTTCCAGGGAGTGGCGGTAGGCTTCGCGGGCCTCCTGCTGGCAGTCGGGGCAGCTGTAAAGGGAGATGCTGAAACAGAGCACCCGGTAGCTTTCGCCCATTGCATGCGCCGCCGCGGAGTCAATCACCCGGTAGGAGCAGCAGCGGTCGCAGAGACGCAGCCTGATCTCCTGGTTCTCGCTGATATTGTCCGTATCGTAGTAGATGCGCCGGTAGGTGCTGAAAAAGTCCCCGTGCTTCTTCTTCAGATCGGCCTGCATCTCCTCGCGGCGGCGAAAGTTTTCCAGCTGCAGGGTGGCAATCCTCTTCAGCCGCTCCATGTTGTCGGGGCTCTCGCGAAAGGCGCGGCGCTCGTAATCCGGCTCGCGCAGGTTGGAGCTGTCAATCCCGGCCATGGCCATGATCAGGGCTAGGTTGATATAGGGCAGGGCGGTCTCCACGGAGTAGCCCCCCTCGAGGACGGCAATATGCGGTGCAATCCTGCGGTTTAGCTCAGCATATCCGCCGGCGCTAAAGTTCATATTGGCCAGGGGGTCGCTGTAGTGGTTGTCCTGCCCCGCCGAGTTAATCACCAGCTCGGGCTGGAATTCCTCCAGCAGCGGCAGGATGAGGCTGTCCACAGCATAGAGGATGCCCTCGTCGGTAGTGTAGGGCGCCAGGGGGATGTTTATCGTCGTCCCCCAGGCCGGCGGCCAGCCCAGCTCTTCGACAAAGCCGCTGCCGGGGTAGAGGGTCCGCCCGTCCTGGTGAAAGGAAATGAAGAGGACATCGGGATCGTGGTAGAAGATTTCCTGGGTCCCGTCGCCATGATGCACGTCCGTGTCCACAATGGCGATGCGGTGCAGCCCGTACTTGCGGCGCAGGTACTCAATCATGATGGCCTCGTTGTTGATGTTGCAGAAGCCGCGGTTGCCGTGGGCCACGGTCATGGCGTGATGCCCCGGCGGCCGGATGATGGCAAAGCCGTTTTTTATCTCTCCCTTCATGAAGGCATCGCCGATGACGAGGGCCCCGCCGGCGGAGACGAGGTGAGCTTCGGTGGCGAGCCTCTCTATGGAGGGGACGCAGAAATGGATGCGGGCAATGTCACTAGCTGAAGCCAGCCGCGGCTGGTACTCGCGGATCTGCGGCAGATCCATGATCCCCTCTTCGAAAATCTGGTCCCGCGTGTAGAGGAGCCTCTCCTCGCGCTCCGGGTGCGTCGGTGAAATGGCCCAGTCGAAAGCGGGAAAAAAGAGCAGCCCTGTGGGCTTCATGCGCCCACCCCCTTGAATTCCTTGATCAGGCCGGGCGCTATCTGCACCCTCACCTGGAATATCTTCCCCACCCTGCTCCAGCCACGGATCATGTTGAACTGCTCCGCCAGCTCCACGCGCGACTCTTTGGCGTAGCAGCCCGCTCCCTTCTCCTCAGCCAGGCGGGCCAGCTGCTCCAGGGCCAGCGCTTCGGCATCGGCAAGCTGGAACGTGGCGGGGTTGGGGATGGTCCCTTCAATCCCCTCCTGGTCAATGACAAAGCGCTTCTGCTGCGTGTCGGCATAAAGATGGAGCGACAATGTGGGCCGCGCCACCGCCGCGCCGAGGGCGTTGGCCACCGGGGAGAGGCGGTGTACGGTAAAGGGGACCCCCATCCTCTTCGCCAGCTGCGGCACGATCATCTCCGCCGCCCCGCCGATCCCGATGAGCCGCTCCAGCTTGAACTTGCGCCGGTGCACGATCTCCCAAACCTTGTAGGCGGGCTCGTTTTCCCATTCGCGGAACATCCCCTCGATGAGGGCCTGCAGCCTTGAGAGCACCTGCTCCACCACGGCTGCGGCAAGCTCCTGCGGCGCCATGTGGAGCGATGCTGCGAGCCCGGCCAGCGCCGCCTGGCTGCGCGCCGCATCGCCCAGGGCCAGAGAATGGTAACAGTTGAAGGCATCGGTAACCGTGGGCGCAGGGCCGCCGAAGCAGGCCGCCGGCCCCAGACGCTTCGCGGATATCTCCAGCCGCCCCTCCCGGGCCTGTAAGGCGCTGTCGCCGCCCAGCGCCATCGAGCGCAGGGCCAGGGCGTTGATATGGGTAAAGCAGCCGTCAATGCAGGCGCCGCGGGAGGCGTGCAGCGGCTCGCCTTCAATGAGCAGGGCGATATCGGAGGTGGTTCCCCCGATGTCGATCATCACCGCATTCTCCCGGCGGGGGCTTAGCGCCACCGCGCCCATGGTGCTGGCCGCCGGTCCCGAGTAGGCCGTCTCCAGCGGCCTCTGCCGCGACACCTCCAGCGGCATGGTTCCCCCGTCGGCCTTGAGGATCTCCACGGGAGCGGCCAGGCCGCGCTGCCGCACCGCCTCCTCGACGCAGGAGGCAAACTCGTTCCACTGCGGGGCGGTCATGGCGCTGTAGTAGGCCGTGGCCGCCCGGCGGGGGAAGTTGAGGCGATCCGCCGTTTCGCTGCCCAGGGTGACCATCGCCTCGGGGCAGCGCTCGCGGATGGCCCGGGCCACCTCCTGCTCCAGGCTGCGGTTGCGGTGGGAAAACTTGGCCGCCACGGCAATGTGGCGGATGCCCTTCGTTTTTATGTCTTCAATGGCGGCAAGGATATCCTCTTGTGGGGTCTCCTCGGTAATATTGCCCCTGAAGTCAATGCTGCCCTTGAGAAAGTAGGTGTCCGGAGCAATCCGGTAAAAGCTGAAGGGAAGCCCGCGGCCGGGGATGAGAATGAGCGCCGTCCGGGCGCCGTTCCGCGTGGCCAGCAGGTTTGTCACCAGCGTGGTGCTGATGACAAGGCGCTGCACCTTCACCGCCTCCCGCCCCTCCAGAAGCTCGTCCAGCACCTTTAGGATGCTCTCCGTCAGATCGCCGCGGTGCTGCTTCTTTACGCTTTTTTCCAGGCATCCGTCACAGATGAGCACCCCGTCGGTGGAGGTGCCCCCCACGTCTATCCCCAGGAGCATGCGCCGGCCCCCTTCCGGAAAATGTTTACGCTGCCCTTATTTTACCACATTTCGGGCGGCAGGTAATATTTCGGGATTAACCCACCGGTTTTCCTGAAGAAGTGAAAGAAGAGTAAAGGACAAAGAAGTACAAAGAGGATTCTATACAACGCTGACGAACTAATGAGGAACGGGCAAATTGCCTTGGAAGGGTTTTCGTTAAAACAAGCCATGGTAAAAGGGTCTTTGCATTCATGAACACGCAAGAGCTGAAGCAGGGCTTTAAAGACTCATTTCCCATCATCCTGGGCTACCTGCCGCTGGGCTTCACCTTTGGCGTGCTGGCCAGGGACGCAGGCCTCTCCCTTCTACAGGCCGTGGCCATGTCTGTTCTTTGCTTCACCGGGGCCGGGCAGTTCATTGCCGCGGGGATGTTCAAGGCCGGCGGCTCCCTCATAGCCATCATCCTCACCAATCTACTCGTCAACTTGCGCTACGCCCTTTTTGCCGCCTCCACGGTGCCCTATTTAAGGGAGAGAATCCCTCCCGCCCTCGCCGCCGCCCTATCCTACGGGCTTACCGACGAGGTTTACGCCGTATCCATGAACCGTTACCGGAGGCACCCGGCTGCCACGCCCTATCTTGCCGCCCTGGTGGCCTGCTCCCACCTGGGCTGGATTGGCAGCACCCTTGCCGGGGCCCTCCTGGGCAGCTTCATTTCCAGCACCGACCGCCTGGGATTGAACTTCGCCCTCCCGGCCATGTACATCTCGCTGCTCATCATCCTGCTGCGGCGCCGCTCCCATATCTACGCCGCCCTCGCCGCCGCCTGCACCGCGCTCCTGGTGGGGCAGCTCTTCCCCTCCACCATGGCCAATAAATTCAACATCATCGCCGCAACCCTTGTCGGCGCCACCCTGGGGGTCATTTGGGATGAACGCCGCTGATGCCTGGCTCATGATTTTCGGCGTGGCGCTGGTTAGCCTGGCCCCGCGCATCCTACCCGTGGCCATCTTCTCGCGCCGCAAAATGCCGCCCTGGCTCGAGAAGTGGCTCTCCTACGTCGCCCCCGCCGTCCTCGGCGCCCTTGCCGCCGTAAGCATTCTCGCCCCCAACGGCTCCCTTGAACTGAGCCGGGAGAACCTCTACCTCTGGGCCGCCCTCCCCACCTTTGCCGCGGGCCTAATTACCCGTAGCATCTTTCTCACCCTGCTCGTGGGGATAGCCGTCATGGCGGCCTTATTTCATCTCCTGGGCTGACGGCCCCACTGCCCCCAGGAGGCAGCGCTGCAGCCTGGGGAAGCCGGCGCGGGTCAGGGAGGAGATAAAGACCATCTTCTCCGTGCTTGCAAACGGCGCTTGCAGGGAGCCGTCATAGAGGTCGGCCTTGCTGCCGGCGGTTAAAAAGAGTTTTCCCTGTTCCCGGCAGTAGTCGGCAAGATGCCTCCACACGGCGTCGTCAAATTCGCGGCGTGCGGGATCGTGGCAGCTGAGATCGACCAGCTGCAGGACCGCCGCGGCGCTGTGAATCGCCTGCAGGGTCAGCAGAAGGGCAGTTCGCGCCGCGCGCGTCAGCGGCTTCTTCTCTACCAGCGAGGCGGTGTCAATGAGGGCAATGCGCCGCCACGTCTGCCGCGGCGACAGGTGCACGGTGAAAGTGCGCACCACCGCGCCGCTGCGCCGCCCGCGATGGACCATCATCTCCCTGGCCGCGGCCGGCGAAAGCGTTCCCCGCCCCTCCCCCGCGCTGCCGCATTCGATGTAGCTCAGGCTGCGGGCGCCCAGGTACTCGGCGAAATTGATGCAGAAAAGGGTTTTCCCCACCCGGGCCGCGCCCACAACGGCTATGGTCAGGGTCACCGCTCCTCCACCGCCAGGTCGGCTTCCTCGATGGTGATGAGCTCCTCTCGAGTGAGCCGCTCTTTTTTGCTCAGGCGCACCGCCTGCCGCCGGATGGATTTTTCCAGGATGTTACGCACCAGGCGGGCGTTGCTGAAATTCAGATCGCCCTTCCGCTCCGCCAGGTAGCGCTGCAGCCTTCTCCTGGCCTCAGGTGAGAGGCTGTAGTGGCGCTGCTGCGCCATCATCTCGGCGATCTCCAGCAGCTCCACCACGCTGTAGTCGGGGAAGTCAATCTGTATGGGAAAGCGGGAGCTCAACCCCGGGTTCAGCCGCAGGAATGCGGCCATCTCCCGGCGATAGCCGGCGAGGATGAGAATGAACTCGTGGCGATGATCTTCCATCGCCTTTACCAGCACGTCAATGGCCTCCTTGCCGAAGTCTTTCTCGCCGCCCCGCCCCAGCGAATAGGCTTCATCGACAAAGAGAACGCCGCCCATGGCTTTCTGGATCTGCTCCCGCGTCTTCTGGGCCGTATGGCCGATATATTCGCCCACCAGGTCCGCGCGCTCCACTTCCACCAGGTGGCCCCGCTCCAGCAATCCCAGGCCTTTGAACAGTTTGCCCAGGAGCCGCGCCACCGTGGTTTTTCCCGTTCCCGGGTTCCCGCTGAAAATCATGTGCCATACCAGTTGCTCGCACTTGAGATGGTGGGCGGCTCTCTGTGCCCCGATCTCGATGTAGGCCTTGATCTCCTCCACAACCTGCTTCACCTCGGACAGCCCTACAAGCTGCTTCAGCTCCCACAGCGCCGCCGCCGCGGCACTGTCGCTTTGCCGCCCCTCGCGCCGCAGCCCTCCCATCCGCTGCAGCGCCTCCAGCGTCCCCAGTTCGCCGCGTTCTATCTTTCGCCACAGGTGGCTGTCAAAGGGCTCAGGCGGCTGCCTGGAAAGAAGGTACATGCCGCCCTCTCCTCCCCTTCGCCTTTCAGTGCACTGTACCAGTATACGCACCGCCGGGAAAAAATGAGAAAGCAATAGAAGACGTAAAAAAAAACACCGGAAGCGGTGCCTTATAAAATGGTCGCTGCTCGTTATGTCGAATATCCCTCGGCATGCGCCGCCAGGATGGGATGGTGATATCAGGTCCCGGAAGAGGCGCCGCCGGGAGGCGCATCCTGCTCGGGGATCTTCACCAGGGCCTCCGTGGGGACCATGAACACGGCCATCTCTCCTTCCCGGACCAGCAGGGGGTCGGCCAGCAAGTTGTCAGCGATTTGCTCGCTGAGGTGGGCCCCGGTGATTAACAGGACAATCTCCCGCTCGGGCTGCAGCTCCACGTGGATAATGGGCAGGACGACCTTGTGATCCTCCTGCGTCCCCCTCCCACGGATGATGGTCGCTCCCGTGGCCCCGGCAAGGCGGGCGGCGTCGACGACGCTTTCCGCAAAGCCCCGGTTTACGATGACCATGATACAGTTGTGCTGAAGTTCCTCCTCCGGCGGGAGAGAAGGCGCCTCCTTCTCCTTGCGGGAGGGGAATTCCACCCGGGCATGCCTGAACAGGGTGCCCAAAACCATGAGGGAGAAGACCGGCGCCATCGCCACCATGGCGATGACCCCGAAGCCGTCAATCATGACATCGGCCGTCTCTATGACCGTGGCCGCTCCCTGGGCGAATGCCAGGACAAAGGTGGCCGTCATTGGGCCCGAGGCCACTCCGCCGGCGTCAAAGGCGATCCCCACAAATATGGGTTCGGATACAAAGGAGAGCACCAGGGCGAGGGCAAAGCCTGGAATGATGAAATACCACAGTTTAACCTCGGGGATGACAATGCGGACCATGGAGAGGGCGATGGCCAGCCCCACGCCGATGGAGAGGGTGATGCGAATGAGATTGAGGGGTATGTGGCCGCTGGTAACCTCTTCTATTTGCTGGCCCAGGACGTGAACGGCGGGTTCCACCAGAACGACAATCAGCCCCATGAGAAAGCCTATCCCGATGAGCAGCCATCTGCTCATCCCGGCGAGCTCCATGCCCATAATGCGGCCCATGTCCATAAAGCCGGAGGCGGTGGCGGTAAGAAAAAGAACAAGCCCCGCCAGGATCAGGAGAAGCCCCTTGATGATCCTGGATAGCTCGTCGCGGGAGATTTTGAACCTGGTAAAATTGAATATGAAAAAGAGAAGGGTTATCGGTAATAGAGCGACAATGGATTCGACGAAGATTGACGGGAGAGCGTCCAGTATGGGTCCAAGCACGCCCTCGGCCACACCAACGTCAATTTCGACGCTGGCAATGTTTTTCTGCTCGGTTAGAACGGAGAGAAGCATCACCGCCAGGATGGGCCCGGCGCTCATGATGCCCACAAGGCCGAAGGCATTCTCTTCCGTGTGGCGCCCGCCCTTTATGTTGGCCAGCCCCAGCGATATGGCCAAAACGAAGGGAGTGGTCAGCGCGCCGGTAGTGGCGCCGGAGGCGTCAAAAGATATGGCCATGAATTCCTCCGAGACAAAGGCGGACAGGATAAAAATGATGACATATGTTATGAGCATGAAGCGGTTAAAGGGCATGTCGCCCAGGAGCCTGAAGATGCCCAGCGAAACCAAGACGCCCACGCCTATTGAAACCATGTATACAATCACCGAGGCGCTCAGGGCGCCCCCGGAGGCGGCCTCGATCTGGTAGCCGAGAACAAGCAGATCCGGCTCGGCCACGGTGATTAAGAAGCCCAGCAGGAAGCCGAGGAGGGCGATCTTCAAGGGTGTTCTGGAGGTGGCGATCTCCCGGGACATGTGCTCGCCAATGGGGTTCATAGCCAATTCCACGCCCCACAGGAAGATGGAGAGCCCCACCAGGAGCATGGCGCTGCCCACCAGAAAGCGGATGAATACGCCGGCTTCCACATCCACTATAGTGAGGCAGAGCAGCAGCACCAGGATGACCACGGGCAGCAGGGTCCGGGTGACATCTTTTGCCTTTTCCGCCAGCAGGCTCACGAGGCCACACCTCCCTGATCCCCGGGCTCATTTTCAAAAAGGCCGCTTGTCTGGAGCACCGGCAAAATAAAGAGGATCCCCTTGCCAGGCTTTTCAAGCTCCAGCTCCGAAGCGATCCGTT
Source organism: Bacillota bacterium (assembly GCA_012800855.1). GTDB lineage: Bacteria > Bacillota > Dethiobacteria > DTU022 > DTU022 > JAAZIN01. The sequence goes on along the minus strand of JAAZIN010000137.1, from coordinate 42,515 downwards.
CTTTGATGGGAGCGGCTTTTTCCCGGGGGGCAATGATGATGATAATGTCCTTCTGCGGCTCTATGACCAGCGGGTAATAAAATTCCGTGGGTACACCGGCCCCCCGGCCGTGAACGAGAGTGCCTCCCCTGGCCCCCGCAGCCCAGGCTGCCTTGAGGCAATCCTTGCCGCGTTCCTTGTCCACGATGGTTATGATGCAGGAATAGGCAGGAGCGGCACCTCCCGCAGGGCTTTCCGGCTTCACCCCTGATTCCTGCAGCGTCCGGCGCCGGAAGGGTATGGTGAAGGCGATGCCCCTGTTCCTCTTGGTGAACATGAATTCCCGGCACACCATGTCGTGCAGCTTGCGGCAGAGCTGCCTGGAGGCGGGTATCATCAAAATTTCCTTATGCGATTCGTCCAGGCCGATCTGCTCCAGGAGCCTGGAGTGAACCGTTCCTTCGCCGAGGAAGATGGTGCCTCCCCGGGCTCCGTATTCCTGGGCTTTGTGCAAGACGGCATTGGCTTTGCCCCTGTTGACAACGGCAAAAAATATGGCTTCCATGAGCGCTTCCCACTTTCCGAATATCTTTTTGGCGGATAAATATTTTTTGCAGGGATATAGCAGCTTCTACCCGGATGCTTACTACCAGCTAATATAATATACCATATAATATTTCATCTTGGCAAAATCAAAGCCCTTTTGGCAGAGAAAAAGAAAAAAGCCCCCTTCCCCCTCTGAAGCGGGCCCAAAATAAAAAACGGCATGGCCTCGAATCATGGCTATACCGTTTTCTCGGAAAAGCTGCATTGCTATGAAGGGCTAAAAAAGTCCCCCTGGAGGACGGCGGCTTTGGCTCCCGGTTAACTTTCCGCGCCGGTTTCCTCAGGCTGTTGCAGGCTGATGTAGCGGGCGGGAATCACCGTGGAGATGGCGTGCTTGTAGACCAGCTGCTGCTTCCCCTCCACCTCGATGAGGACGGTAAACTGGTCAAAGCTGCGAACAACGCCCTTAATCTGGTAGCCGTTGATCAGGAAAACCGTCGCCGGCATATTTTCCTTGCGCAACTGGTTCAGGAACGTATCCTGCAAATTGACGGGTCCTTTCATTGATGTCCCTCCATTTTTTTCTCTACATTATCTTAACAGTATATTATTCGCTTAATAAACAAAGATTTCCTTTACCTGGCGCCTAATAGTTTCCGCCAGCTCCTCCAGCCCCTTCTCCGCGCCATTGAGCCAGATGATACGCGGATCGCGCCGGAACCAGGTCAGCTGCCGCTTGGCCAGGCGCCGCGTCTCCTTTTTGATTTCGGCCACCGCCGCTTCGAGGGCCAGCTCCCCGTCAATGCAGGCGGCCAGCTGCCGGTAGCCGAGAACCTGCATCCCCGGCGCGCTGCGCGAGTAGCCCCGGCGAAGCAGGCCCTGGACCTCCTCGAAAAAACCCCGTGCCATCATTATCTCCACCCGCTCCTCTATGGCCCGGTATAGCTGCGGCCGGGGCATGGTTAGGCCGAAGAGGAGCGGGCGGTAAGGTGATCCTCGCTGCCGCGTGAGGGCCGGCTGCTCCGAGATGGGACGCCCCTCCAGTATGAAGACTTCCAACGCCCTGATGATGCGGCGCCGGTCGCGGGGGTGGATCTTCGCCGCCGCCGCGGGATCGATTTTTTTCAGGCGCTCGTGCAGCGCTTCCACCCCCTCGGCCTCCGCCTCCGCCGCGAGTCGCTCCCGCAAGGCTTTGTCCCCCCCGCTCTTCCCGAAGGCGTAATTGTCAATGACGGCCTGCAGGTAAAGGCCCGTCCCCCCCACGAGGAAGGGAAGGCGCCCGCGGCTCCAAAGCTCTTTAATGACCCGCCGGGCGTCACGCTGGTAGTCGGCGACGCTGTAATCCTCGTCGGGATCCACCAGGTCGATGAGGTGGTGCCGCACCAGCCTCTGCTCCTCTGCGGTGGGCTTGGCCGTGCCTATATCCAGGCCGCGGTAGACCTGGGCCGAATCGGCGCTGATGATATCCGTTTCCAGGAGCGGGGCGAGGCGCATGGCCAGGGCGCTCTTGCCGGCGGCGGTGGGACCGGCAAGTACCAGCAGGGGTATCTTCTCGCTCACTGGCGTCCCCCTCCCTTGCGCAGAAATTTCTTGTCCAGTTCCGCGCGGTGTATTCGAATCACCGCCGGGCGGCCGTGCGGACAGCAGGCGCCGCCTGGAGTATTCGCCCAGTCCCGCAGCAACTGCTCCGCTTCGTCCCTGGAGAGCGGTTGCCGTGCCTTGATCGCCCCGTGGCAGGCGATTTTTTGCCAAAGGCGCTCCTCCATCGCCTCCCCCGGTTCGGGCTCCTCCTGGAGGAGATCCTCCAGGAAGGCGTATATCTCCGCTGCGCCGCCCTCCCGCATGAGGGAGGGAATAGCCCGGAGAATATAACTATTATCTCCAAAAGGTTCCAAGATAAACCCGGCTTCCTCCAGCAGGGGCAGGAGGGACTCCAGGCGCACTGACCAGGCCGGGGGCAGCTCCAGGTTGAGCGGCAGGGTCAGCTGCGCCGGCCTCAGGCCGCACTCGCCGGCGCGGAGAGCGTGGTAGAGCACGCGCTCGTGGGCGGCGTGCTGGTCGATGACGAGAAGCTCCTCCCCCTCCTGCGCCAGCAGGTAGCTGTGAAGGAACTGGCCGATGAGGCGGCAGCCCCCGGCGGCATCGCCGGGACTTGCTTCCGGGGCCGATGAGAAAGCGGCCGCGGTAAAAGAGGCGGCCGGCGCCGGTGCCGCTTCCCTGCTCTCTTTGCCCCTCCCGGGATCAAGCAGCTGCAACTGCTGGCGTCGCCACTCCCTCTGCTGCTCCTCCATCCAGCCGTGAGGAGGCCCTCCCGCCCCCGGCCGGCCCAGCAGGGCACGACGGGCCGCCCGGAAGACGAGTTCGTTGAAAATTTCCGGACGCTGAAAGCGGATCTCGCTCTTTGCCGGGTGGACGTTTACATCAAGCAGCTTCGGAGGCGCTTTCACGATGAGCACAGCCACGGGATGGCGCCGCCGCGCCAGCATGCCGCCGTAAGCCCGCTCCAGCGCCCCGGCCAGGAGAGGGCTCTGGATAACGCGCCCGTTGACGACGACGGTAATCCAGCGCCGGGAGGCCCGGCTAAAATGAGGTGCGCTGATATAGCCTTCCACGGCGAGGCCCAGCGAGGGTTGGCGGCCCTGCAGCGGGAGCATGGCCGCGGCGGCTTCGCTGCCGTACAGCGCTCCGATGGCGTGAAGGAGGAAGCCGTCTCCCGTTGTGCGCAACACCGTCTTCCCCTCGCTGGCCAGGGTAAAAGAGCAGCCGGGATGGGCCAGCGCCAAGGAGGTAAGCAGGGCGCTGATGCGGGCCAGCTCCTGCGGCTCCCCGCGCAGAAACTTCATGCGCCCCGGCGTGTTGTAGAAGAGGTCTTCCACGAGCACCTCCGTTCCCTCCGGCGCCCCCACCGCTTCGGGCGGGAAGATCGCTCCCCCCTCCACGCGGATTCGCGTGCCCGCAAAATCCTCCTTCCGCCGCGTGGTCAGGGTCACCCTGGAGACAGCGGCGATGCTCGGCAGCGCCTCGCCGCGAAAGCCCAGGCTGATGATGGCCTCCAGGTCTTCCAGCGAGGAAAGCTTGCTGGTAGCAAAGCGCGAAAAGGCCAGCTCCACCTCGTCGGGGGCGATGCCGCAGCCGTTGTCGGTTACCCTGATGGAGTGCTTCCCCCCGCCGGTGACGCTGATCTCAATGCGGGTGGCCCCGGCGTCGAGGGAATTTTCCACCAGCTCCTTCACCACCGAGGCGGGATGCTCGATGACCTCGCCGGCAGCAATCTTCTCGGCCACGCGTGAATCCAGTACGCGGATCATTTTCCCCGGCTCCCTGCCATTTAATTGATCTCTCCTCTGTTGTCTTCTTCTTGGAACAGCTTCTGCTGCAGCCGGTAGAGCTGCTGCAGCGCCTCCAGCGGGGTGATGCGATTGAGATCGAGCGCCTTCAGTTCTTCAACAACCTCCATAGCCCGCTCATCCTGCGGCGGCGCCTCCATGACCAGCGGGACCAGGCTGAGCTGGCTCCCCTTCGCCGCCGCCGTTTCCAACTCGGCCAGAATGGCCTCGGCCCGCAGCAGCACCTCCAGTGGGAGCCCCGCCAGCCGGGCCACGTTGATCCCGTAGCTCTTGTCGGAGCGCCCCGGCACCACCCGCCGCAGGAAGATGACCTCCTTCCCCTTCTCCTTGACGGCCATGGTGTAGTTCTTAATCCCGGGGAGCTCCTCCTCCAGCCTGGTGAGCTCGTGGTAGTGGGTGGAGAAGAGGGTCTTTGCCCCGATGCGGCGGCTGATATATTCAAGGACGCTGCGGGCGATGCTCATCCCGTCATAGGTGCTGGTGCCACGGCCGATCTCGTCGAGGATGAGCAGGCTCCTGTTGGTGGCTTCCTTGAGGATGGAAGCGGTCTCCCGCATCTCCACCATGAAGGTGCTCAAGCCGCTGCTGAGGTCGTCGCTGGCCCCGACGCGGGCAAAGATGCGATCGAGGATGGGCAGCTCTGCCTCCTTCGCCGGGACGAAGGAGCCCATCTGCGCCATGAGGCAGATGAGCGCGGCACTGCGGATGTAGGTGCTCTTGCCGGCCATGTTCGGCCCGGTGATTATGAGAATGGAGGCCTTCTCATCCATGAACAGGTCGTTGGGCACAAAGCGCTCCGCCGAGTTCTGCTCCACCACGGGGTGGCGCCCCCCCTTGATGCGGAGCCTGTTCTCCTCCGTAAAGCGAGGGCGGCAGTAGCGATAGCGTTCCGCCGCCTCGGCCAGGCTCTGCAGGCAGTCGAGCCGGGCCAGCTGCCCCGCCGCCGCCTGCAGCAGGGGGGCCTGCGCGGCCACCTCTTCGCGCAGCGCCTCAAAGATCTCGTACTCGAGCCGGCAGAGCTGCTCCCTGGCGCCGGTAATCTTCTCCTCCATCTCCTTGAGAGGCCCGGTGATGAAGCGCTCCGCGTTGACCAGCGTCTGGCGGCGCTGGTACTCCGGGGGGACCAGGCCCAGGTTGGGGCGGGTTACCTCGATGTAGTAGCCGAAGTTGCGGTTGTAGCCCACGCGCAGCGACTTGATCCCGGTGCGCTCGCGCTCCCCCTTCTCGAATTCCAGCAGCCAGCCCTTGGCGTCGCGGGCGATGCGGCGGAGCCTGTCCACCTCCTCGCTGCAGCCCTCCCGGATGAGGCCGCCCTCGCGCAGCTGCAGGGGCGGGTCGTCTACGAGGACGCTGCCGATGCGTTCGATGAGGGCGCTGAAATCGGGCAGCTGCCGCAGGGAGTGCAGCAGGGAGGAGCGGCATTCCCCCAGGAGCCCGGCCAGCGGCTCCAGCTTCTGCAGCGTCCCCTTCAGCGCCACCAGCTCGCGAGCGCCAATCCGGCCGCTGCAGAGGCGGCTGCAGAAGCGCTCTATATCCAGGACCTGGCGCAGGATGTCGCGCAGCTTCTTCCGCAGGAGGGGGTTCTGGAGAAGCTCCTCCACGGCGTCAAGGCGCTCTTCGATCATCTGCCGCCCTGTGAGCGGCTGCTCCACCCAGAGGCGCAGCAGCCGCCGCCCCATCGCCGTAAGGCAATGATCGAGCAGGCCCAGCAGGCTGCCCTGCCTCTTCCCCTCCCGGATGGTGCGGGTCAGCTCCAGGTTTCGCGCAGTGATCCCGTCCACGGTCATCCTGCCCCCGGGGGCGAGGAACTCCAATGTACGGAAGTGCCTCCCCCGGGCGGGGTGCTGCAGCATCTCCAGGTAGCTCAAGGCCAGGGCGGCGGCTGCCGCCGCTGCCGGGTAACGCGACAGGGAAAGATTCTCCCAGATTTCCTCTCCCCACTGCCTACAGATGAGGGTTCGCACCTGCTCCGGCGCGGCCTTATATTCGAAAACGGTGCTGGAAGCTTCGGCGACGCCCAGGTGGGGGCGGAGCAGTTCGGCGGCCTCCTGGGAGGTGTAGATGTATTCCGACGGCTGCAGCCGCTGCAGCTCTTCGGCCAGGTGCGCCGCCGCCTCCTCGCCGGACCACTCGTTGATCCTGAAATCGCCGGTGGATACGTCCACTGCCGCCAGGCCGAAGTAGGCGCCCTCCCCGCCGGGGAGTGAGGTGATCGCCGCCAGGTAGTTGTTCCTGCTCTCGTCGAGCATCTCGGAATCGGTAACCGTCCCCGGGGTGAGGATGCGGGTGATCTCGCGCTTCACCAGCCCCTTGGCCGTGGCCGGGTCTTCCACCTGCTCGCAGATAACTACCTTGAAGCCCTTGGAGAGGAGCTTGTTGATGTATGTATCCGCGGCATGTATAGGCACTCCCGCCAGGGGGATGGGATTATCCTTGTTGCTGTCCCGGGTGGTAAGGACAATATCCATGGCCTTGGCGGCAACGACGGCGTCGTCAAAAAAAATCTCGAAGAAGTCCCCCACCTGGAATAAGACTATCTTGTCCGGGTGCTGCTCCTTGATGGAGAGGTACTGCTTCATCATGGGGGTCAAGTCTTTCACGAGCCTGTTCACATCCTTGGAGTAAAAAGATCGAGCAGCAGAGGGCGCTGCGGCGTCACTGCTCTCCGGCCATGCGGAGGTAGCACTCCAGCACGGCGCGGCCCACAGGCAGGGCGTCGGTGGAGGCCCAGCGGCCCCCTTCAACCACCGCCGCCACCACGATGGCCGGTGCTTCCGCGGGGCCGTAGGTTACATACCAGCAGATATTCCCCTCCCCGCCCTCCGTTTCGGCGGTGCCGGTCTTGCCGGCCACGGTAAAGCCGGGCACAATCCCCGCGGCCCCCGGCGCATTCGCCCCGTGCAGCGTCTCCACCAGCGCACGGTGCACCGTCTTCACCACTGCCGCATCGAGGATGCTTTCCTTCCAGGGAGCGGGATCCTCGTCCATCAGAAGCCGGGGCTGCGGAATGGTGCCCCCTGCGGCAAAGGCGCAGTACAGGAGGGCCATCTGCAACGGCGTGAACATGACCTCGCCCTGCCCGTAGCTGCTGTCGGCAAGCTGGATCTCCGATTTGATCCCCTCGCGCGCCAGCCGGGAGCGGGCCACGGGAAGGGGGAGGGGAATCTCCTCCCCGATGCCGAAGCGCTTGCCGTACTCCACAAATTTCTCTTCCCCCAGGGCCAGGCCGGCCCGGGCAAAATAGATGTTGTCCGAATATTTCATCGCTTCGAAAAGGTCCACCCTCGTCAGCTCGGGATGAACCCGCCGCACGTAGTAATCCCCCCAGGAGGGCGAGGCCTGCCAGCGCTCCCCGGTAATATCCATCTTGGCGGCGGGATCGAGGACCTTCTCGGCCACTGCCGCCGCCGCGGTAAAGGGCTTGAATGCGGAACCCGGCGGGTAAACGCCGGAGAGAGCCCGGTTCAGGAAGGGCTTTCCCGGGTGCTCCTGCAGCTCCTGCCACTCCGCGGCGCTCATGCCGGCAATAAAGCGGTTGGGATCAAAGCCTGGGCTGCTGTAAAGCGCCAGCACGGCCCCGCTTTGCGGATCCAGGGCCACCACCGCGCCCCTTTTTGTCCCCAGGGCCGCAGCGGCGCATTCCTGCAGCTCCAGGTCGATGGTCAGCCTGACCTCCTCCCCGTCGCGGCGCTCACGCCGGGCAATCAGGGCCGCCTCGCTGCCGTCTTCCTCGAGGATGCGCAGGGTATAGCCCTTGCTCCCGGCAAGAAGCCGCTCCAGCGCCGCCTCCAGCCCGGACTTGCCCACGAGATCTCCCGCCGCGTATCCCTCGGCCTTCATCTCCTCCAGCTCGGCGGCGCTGATCTCGCCCAGGTAGCCGGTAAGGTGTGCGGCGACGGTCCCGGCGGGATAGCTGCGCCTCTCCACCTCGTCAATCATCACCCCGGGGATTTGCAGCAGCCGCTCCACGAGCTGCTCCTGCCCGGGAGCAAGCAGGGCCAGCGGCACGTAAAGCCCCTCGCGGACCCAGGGCTGGTGCAGCTTTGCCAGGATGGCCTCCCGGGAGAGGCCCAGCAGACCCTCCAGGGCGGCCGCCAGGGCCGCCTCGTCCTCGTAGCGGCCGGGGACGGCGCCGACTTCTTTAAACATTCCTGCTCCGGCCAGAACCTTGCCGTTCCGATCGGTGATGGCGCCTCGCCGCGGCAGCTCCACCTGCAGATCCACCCGGCGCTTGTCGGTGAGCTCCGGAAAGATGAGCCCGGGCTGCCACTGCAGCAGCCAGGGCGCCCCCCGTTTTTCACGGCTCATCTCCACGCGGTAGTGAACGGGGATGGAGCCCACGGTGGAGGTCTCCAGCCGCGCCACCAGCGATAACTCCACCCGGTGGCCTTCCGATGCGGTGCGCTCAATCTCCTCCACCACCACGCCCTCCAGGCCGATCCCCCGGCTGATGCTGCCGTAGCGTTCCACAAAGTACTCCTTGGTATAGGCTTCACGGGAACTGCTGCTCAGCAGCTCGTACATGGCCGGGTAATCCTGCGCCGCCCAGAGGGCGAAAAACTGCTCCGCCACCGCCTCCGGCCGAAGCCCCGTGCAGCCGGCCGGGACCAGCGCCGGCAGAAGCAGCGCCAGGACAAGGAAAAGAAAACGCCGTCGGCTACCGCCTTTCATGCCTCTCTCCTCCCCTTTCTCCGGCATTCCTGCCAAACCGACACAGCGCTCAAGCCGGTGCCTTCGCCGGTTCAAGCAGCTTTCCGGCTAGGTACCAGGTGTAGGCCGCGGTAATCTCCACCTCCACCAGCTTGCCGGTGAGGTCTTCCTCCGCGGCAAAATGAACCAGCTTGTTCGTGCGGGTGCGCCCACTCTGCATCGCCGGGTTGTTTTTGCTTTTACCTTCAACCAGCAGCTCCACCCTTTTGCCCACCAGGGTGCGGTTTATCTGCAGGCTGATCTCATTTTGCAACCGCGCCAGGCGGCGCAGGCGCTCCCTCTTTTCATCCGCCGGTATTTCTTCCTTTTTCATCTCCGCGGCGCGGGTTCCGCGGCGCGGGGAGTAGATAAAGGTAAAGGCCTGGTCGAAGCGGGCTTCCTCCACCAGGGCCAGGGTTTGCTGGAAATCCTCCTCCGTTTCGCCGGGGAAGCCGACCATGAGATCGGTAGTCAGGGCAATGCCCGGGATGGCCTCCCGCAGCCTTTCCACCAACTCGAGGTAGCGCTCGCGGGTGTAGCGGCGGTTCATCAGCTGGAGAATGCGGTTGCTACCGGCCTGCGCCGGCAGGTGCAGGTGCTCGCAAATCTTGCTGCCGCTGCGCATGGCCTTGATAAGGCGCGGTGAAAGATCCTTGGGATGGGAAGTGAGAAAGCGAATCCGGGAGAGCCCGTCAATGCGATCCAGCGCCTCCAGCAGGTCGGCAAAATCGCGCCCTTCATCCAGGTCATGGCCGTAAGAGTTCACGTTCTGCCCCAGCAGGGTTACTTCCAGGTAGCCCTTTTCGGCCAGGGAGCGGACTTCGCGGACGATCTCGTCAAAGGGGCGGCTGCGTTCCCGCCCGCGCACGTAAGGAACAATGCAGTAGGAGCAGAAATTGTTGCAGCCGTAGATTACCGGCACCCAGGCGCGAAAGCTGCTGGAGCGGCGCATCGGGAGCCCCTCTCGGCAGTCCCCGTTTTCTTCGATATCGATGAGGGGGCGGCGGTTCACTTGGGCTTGTTGCAGCAGCTGCGGGAAGCGGGGCAGGGCATGGGTGCCGAAAAAAAGGTTGACATGGCGAAAGCGCCGGGCCAGCTCCGCCGCCACATCAGGCTGCTGGATCATGCATCCGCCCACGGCAATGATCAGCGACTCCTTTTTCTCCTTCAGGCTTTTCAGCCGGCCCAGCAGGGCGGCCACCTTCTCCTCCGGCTTCCTGCGCACGGCGCAGGTATTGACGACAATGATGTCGGCTTCCTCGGGGCTTGCCGCAGGCCGGTAGCCCAGGCTCTCCAGCATCCCCGCGAGGACTTCCGTGTCAAACTCGTTGGCCTGGCAGCCGAAGGTGATGGTCAGGTAGCTTTTGTCGCCGCTTTCCGGTTGCAGGGGCAGTTCCATTTCCTGAATCTCTCTCGCCACCCTCCTCTCTCCTTTCTGCGTTCATTATACCAAAATTGCCGGCCGAGGAAAGGAGAAGGTGGCGGCTCCCGGCCGGCAAAATAAAAGAAGCAGAATGGCTTCTGCTTCTTCCCTGGCGGTCTTTTGTCCTTATTTTACCGGCATGCCCCCCGCCTGCCCTCGCCGCCTTCTTTTTTCGGCCGCATCGTTTCACAGCAGGTCTGGCTCGAGGTGGAGGCATTTTTCTCTCCCCGGCTCCCTTCTTTCCCTTCCGTGCCCGGCTCCTTGGCAAATTCGTAGGCCGTCCCGCGGAAGAGTTCGTCGTCGGCATCGCCGGCGAAGTTGTTCTTCACCCAGATCGTCTCGGCCGTGCAGTAATCGCCTTCATCCCAGTAGTGGCAGCTCTTTACCGTGCACCTTACTTCGGTCATTCCTTTAAACCTCCCCTGCAGCTCTTTTCTAGTAGGATTGCCGGGGGAAGAATGCAATATCCTGTCATTATTTGCCACTTTAAGGTCGCCATCTCCATGCCGGGAGAGCTTTGTTGAAGGATTTTTATGATTTTAACCGAAAATTAAAATATCCGGCGAAGGAAATAAGTTCCGGGAGAAAACTTTTTTAAGGGGCGAGACGATGCAACGCTACAGGTGGGCAGCCTTCCTGGCAGTGAGCATGCTGACCATGCTGGGGCTGCTTTACATGCAGTACTATTCCGAGATGCAGAGGGAAAAGTATGAGCAGCTGACCCGCCAGATCAACGAACTGAAAGAGATATACGAGAGCACCGCCCGGGAACTGACCGAAGTGCATGAAGAAAACCGCGCCCTGCTCCGCGACCTGGAGGAGGCCCTGACCAGGATAGAAACAGTGGAACAGCGAAACAGCGAGCTGGAAACCATACTCTTCAACCAGCGTCAAACCTACCAGAATGCCGTCTCCATGCGCGGTTCCACCATGCCCGTGCTCACCAAGTCCAGCTTCACGGCAAAGCAGTACGAGCGGGCCTGGAACAGCCTGGGCGCCCATGGACTGAAGGGCACGGGGCCATTCCTGGTGCGTGCCGAAGAGCTTTACGGCGTGAACAGCCTCGTTCTCGCAGCCATCGCCTACCTGGAAAGCGCCGGGGGGATGTCCAAGCTGGCGCGCGAGAAGAACAACCTCTTTGGCCTTGGTGCCGGAGGCGCCAACCCCTACCAGAATGCCCTCCTTTTCTCCTCCAAGGAGGAGTGCATCTATTACGCCGCCAGGTTGCTGCGCAACAGCTACCTGATCCGTGGTTCGCGCAACTACGGGGGAAATAATCTCCAGGCCATCGGTCCCCGCTATGCCGAGGACCCTCTCTGGGCGGAGAAGGTGGGCCGGGCCATGTCCAAGATCGCCCGCGCGGCCATCCCCGGCGGCAGGTAAGTTGAACGCCGGAGGCTGCCGAAAGTTGGCCGCCCAAAGAACTTTTTGCCGAATCCTGCGCTCGCCCGGGCAATAATCGCTGCCCGGTTTCTTTATTCCTCCTCCCCCATCTTTAAACGTCTTCTTCTGCTACTGTGTTGCAGCGCATAGAATTATACTGCCATGGTTTCCGCCAGCCTCAAATCTTCTCTCATCCGGGGAACGGTTCAGCTGGCCGCGGCCGGAATACTCGTGCGCATCATCGGGCTGCTCAACCGGATGGCCCTCTCCCGCATCATCGGCGCCGAAGGGCTGGGGCTCTACCAGATGATCCTGCCCCTTTATGCCCTGTTGGCCGTGATTGCCGGCCTCGGCCTTTCCGGGGCCGTGACCAAGATGGTCGCCGACCGCAGCGCCACCGGCGATATCGCCGGCCGGAGAAGGGTTCGCCAGCTCTCCCTGCGCCTTGTCCTCGTCGCCGCCGCCGCCATCACCGCGCTCCTCCTGCTGGCGACTTCTTTGCCGCTCACCTTTATCCCCGACCGGCGTATCATCGGCATGTTGCGCCTCATGCCGGTGGCATACATCTTTGCCGCCGTCTCCTCCATTTTGCGCAGCTACAGCCAGGGCCTGGGAAACATGGCCCCCACGGCCCTATCTCAGGTGGCCGAGCAGCTTGCCCGCGTCGTCGTGGGGCTTGCTGCCGCCTATTTTCTGCTTCCCCGCGGCATGGAGAGCGCCCTTGCCGGCCTGGTGGGTGGAATCATTGCCGGCGAAATCGCCTGCCTGGGAGTGCTCTGCTTTATGCAGCCGGCAGAAGTGAAGGCGCCGCCGCCGCGGCGCCCGCCATCGTTTTCGCTGCTGAAAGAGATCTTCTCCTTGGCCCTGCCGACCCTGCTCCTGCGCCTGGGCACCTCCGTTACCCAGACGGTGGAGTCGCTCATGATCCCGGCGCGGCTCCAGGCAGCCGGCTTCAGCGCCGCCAGGGCGACCAGCCTCTTCGGGGAGCTGGCCGGGATGGCGCTGCCCCTGCTCTTCCTGCCCACCGTGTTAATAATTCCTTTAAATACGACCCTCGTTCCCGCCGTGGCCGGCGCAACTACCCTGCGGCAGCGCGGCCGCCTGGAAATGCTGGTAAAGATGTCGCTGTGGGGAACGCTGGCCGTGGGCTCGCTGGCGGCGGCGCTGCTCTACCTGGCCGCCTCCCCCCTTGCGGCCATCCTCTATGGAAGCACCGCCTCTGCGGGGCTGGTTTCCCGGCTGGCCCCGGCGGCGCCCTTTGCCTACCTGCAGTTCACCACCGCCGCCATCCTGCACGGCATGGGCCTTCCGGCTGTCGCCGTGGCCACCGATCTGCTGGGAACGGCCATCAGCCTGGCCATGATTTATCACCTTGCCGCCCTCCCCAGCTGGGGCATCAACGGGGTCATCTTCGCCTACACCGCCTGCTATCTCTTTGTCTCCCTTCTCGATTGCCTCCTCATCCGCCGTTTTGTCAATAAGATATAAGGCGGCAGCCCAGGCCGGAGATAGGTATGAAAGCGGAGGGCGAACGCCGGGACTGCCGGCCGTTTAAGTGCACCTGCCTTCACTTTCTTCTTTTTTTGAGGTAGAGGCATGCCAGTCCGGCGGCGCAGAGCAGCAGCGGCGGCCAGATCCAGGGGGAGAGGGAGGTGAGAATTCTCAAGAGGAGAAGCAGCAGACCGGCTGCCCCGGTCAAAATGATGCTCCAGCCGATAATCCAGAGGCTGAAGAGGGCGCCCCCCAGGGCGGTGGAGGCGAGAAAAACAAGGAAGTTCATGTGCATGGCCCCGGCGGGAAAGGAGATGAAGGTGCGCGTCACCCCCCAGAGCTGGCCGGCAAAGATGGAGTAGGTGCCGTATTTCTCCATGAAAGCGTAAATCTTCTCCAGGCGCGGCGGACGCCGGGGCGGCGGCGCCGCCTTCCGGCGGTTCAGGACCTGGCTCCCCACCACCTGCCCCAGCCTCTCGCCCAGGTAGCCAATCAGGTAGCTGAGCGTGCTTCCCGCGATAATCCCTGCCGTGGAGGCGATGAAGAGAGTCCAGAACTTGGCCCGGCCGGTTAAAAACATCCCCCCCGCGGCCAGCAGGACCACCGAGGAGGCAAAGGGCACCCCGGCGCTCTCAATGAACATGGCCGCAGCCACACCCCAGGGGCCGTATCTCTCCACCAGGGCGCCGCAAAAATCCTGTATGAGCACAAAAAATTCCGGCAGCTCCATCCTTCAGCACTCGCTTGCCTGCATCATGGCGAACATGCCCCATGCCCCCGCCTCCGCGCCAAGGCGGGCGGGAACCACTTCCACGCGGGTTACCTTAACGGAGGGCGCAATGGCCGCCCGGTTAATTATATCACGGAGCTGAGCGATAAAATCGGACCGGTTCTGGGCCACCCCTCCACCTATGACCAGGCAGGAAAGATTGAGCAGCGTCACCAGGTTGGCCAGGCTGGTGCCGATGTCCTCAATGGCCCGTTCAATAATGAAGCGGGCCAGGGGATTCCCCGCCGCGGCAAGATCAAACACCACCGCTGTGTTCAGCGGCCCGATGGAGGGATCGCTTTCGTCCCACAATTCCCTGGCGCTGCGCGCCATCGCTTCGCCTGAAGCCCATGCCTCCAGGCAGTCTTCGCCGCCGCAGCCGCAGCGCCGCCCCTTGCCGAAACGCTTGATGTGGCCGATCTCGCCGGCAAAGCCCCTGCTGCCCCGGTAAACCTTTCCGTCAAGGTAGAGCCCTCCGCCGATCCCTGTGCTTATGGTGATATAAGCGGCATAACGATGGCCCTGCGCCGCGCCGTAAGTTGCCTCGCCCAGAACGGCGGCGTTGGCGTCATTGTCGATGTACACGGGGCAGGGAAAGCATTCCTGCATCATCCTGCGAAAGGGTATGGGTTCATGCCAGTGCAGGTTGGGCGACTCGTAGATGACGCCCTCGTCGAAATCGAGCAGGGCGGCTATGCCGATGCCCACGCCGGCAAGATGCCGTCGGTCCAGCCCGATCTCTCGCTGTCCCTGCGAAAGGGCCTCGTCAATTGTTTCCACCACCACTTCGGGAGGAGACCCCGCAGGGGTACGCAGCCTTTGCCGCCAAAGCACCTGCCTATCCCCGTCTACCAGCAGCAGCAGCGTCTTCGTCCCGCCGACGTCGCCGATGGCATAGACTTTTCTTTCCACCGTTCACCCTCCTCCTGCTATCTCAGTCACATTCTCCCTGAACGAAAGATGGACACAAGCCACCAGATACCGGCGCAGAGAGCCCCAACGAGCACAATTTCGGCCAGGGGAAATTTTTCCAGCCAGGCGCTGTGGCCCAGCTGCAAGCTCTGCGAGAGCGCGATGATGAGGCTGGCCAGGACAATGCTGAAGCTGAGGCGGTTGACCATGTTTTTTACCGTCTTCATCACCGGCTCAAGCTGGGGCAGCTCCAGCTTCAATTTTAATTCACCGGCGGCGGAGGCGCGCAGGATCTCCTTCGCCTGCTCCGGGAACTCCTCGAAGAGGCGCCGGTAGCCGCGCCAGGCGCTCCGGAAGCGGCGCAGCTCCAGCTTCAGCTGCCGCCGCTGCAGCTCCAGGGCATACTTCCTCGCCGCATCAGCGAGGCTGAATTCCGGATCCAGGCGCGACACCGTTCCCTCCAGGGTCACCACGGCCCTGGCTAGCAGGGTTAGCTCGTGGGGAAATCGCAGGCGGTGCTTAACCGCTACCTGCATCAGCCTGCGGATGGCTTCGCTGATGACGATGTTCTGCAGGGGAAGTTCGAAATAATCCTCCAGCAGTTCATCCAGGTCCCGGATAAGCTCAAGGCGGTTTATCACCGGCGGGACGAAGGCCAAGCCGAGGAGTTCATCCACGGCGGCTGCCGAATCGTATCCCTGCAGGGCGCGAGCGATGGCTATGAATTTTCCGCGCACCGTCTCGCTAATATGGCCGGCGGAGCCGAAATCCATGAAGAAGAGGCGCCCGTCGGGCAGCACGGCTATGTTGCCCGGGTGGGGGTCGCCGTGAAAGAAACCGTCGACAAAAATCTGCTTGAAGAAGACATCGGCCAGAATTGCCGCCACTTTCTGCGGCGGCGGCTGGAGCAGCGGCTGCTCCAGGTAGCGATTGAGGCTGATCCCTTCGCGGTATTCCAGGGTGAGCACATTGCGGGTGCTGCTCTCCCAGAAGACGCGGGGCATGTACACGCGTCCCTCGGCGGCAAAGTTCTGGCGAAAGCGCTGCGCATTGCGCGCCTCGATGGTATAGTCTAACTCCCGGAGCAGGAGCTGCTTCATCTCTTCGGCAATGCGGGTGAACTGGTAGAGCGGGCCCAGGTGCGTATTGCGATCCACAAAGGAGGCCAGCTCGATGAGAATGTCCAGGTCCCGCCTAACCACTTCATCAACGCCGGGGCGCTTGATCTTCACCACCACTTCTTCGCCGGTGTGGAGAAGCGCCCGGTGCACCTGGCCGATGGAGGCGGCGGCAAGCGGCTCCGGGTCAAAGCGGGCAAAGCGGCTTTCCAGCGCGGCATTGAGCTCGGAGGCCAGTATGGCCTCCGCCTGGTCCGTGGGGAAAGGGGGGACCCGGTCCTGGAGCCTGGAGAGCTCTTCGATAAAGGAGGGCGGGAGCAGGTCCGCCCGGGTGCTCAGGAGCTGCCCCAGTTTGACAAAGGCGGGCCCCAGTTCGGTGAGGGCCATCCGCAGGCGGGCTTCCATTGTCTGGGGCGCCGCCCCATCCGCCTTCTTCCTGCCGCGGGCGAAAATCCTCTCTCTAAGCCCATAGAGATGAAGTTCATCGAGAACTTGGGCAAAGCCGTACTTGATTAAGACTCGCAGGATTTCGCGGTAGCGCTCCAGGTGGCGCAGCTGCCGCAGCGGTCCCAGTCCCAATTTCATGTCAATTTGTCTTTAATCAAGGCAATGAGCTCATCCAATTTTCTTTCAACCCGCTCCAGGTCCTCGCGGCTGACGAATTTCTCCTTCCAGGAGCTGTCTACCTTCTCCTTCAGCTGCTGAAGCTGCTCCTTCAGGCGGTCCTTCTCGTCTTTCCCCTTCTCAATGAGCCGGTTGACCAGCTTCTGGGCCTCGTCACGCTGCATCTCGCCCTTCTCCACCAGCATGTCGATAAATTCTTCGGCCTTCTCCTTGCTGAAGACGAGCAGCCCAATGGTGGCGGAGAGAAAGTCTTCCCACATCGCGTTCACTCCCTTTCAGTGGCATGGTTCAGCTATGCTTTTCCCCGGCTCCGGCCCTCCGCCCAGGCTGCTCAATCCTCCTCGGCGGAAGGCGCCTGGGCCTTGGAAGGCCTCTTCTGCTCGTACAGGTAGTCCTCGTATATATACATGAGCTCCTTGTCGAAGAGCGGGCGCTTCAGATCGATGGCCGCGCTTCGCACCATGCTGAGGATGTCCCTCGCCTCCTCGTCGGAAAGGGCGATGCCGTATTCTTCAAATTTCATTTTTATGGCCTTGCTTCCGGAGTGCTTGCCGATGATAATCTGGCGCTGCAGCCCCACCTCCTCGGGGCTGAACACCTCGTAAGTCTGGGGGTCCTTCAGGACGCCGTCGGCGTGGATCCCCGATTCATGGGCAAAGGTATTGGAGCCCACGATGGGCTTGCCCGGGTACAGCGGCCGACCGGAAGCCCGGGCCACGTATTCGCACAGGTTCAAGAAATCCCTCGTATTTACTTCTAGATTAACCCCAAAGAGATATTTCAATGCCATGGCCACCTCTTCCAGGGCGGCATTCCCCGCCCTTTCGCCAAGCCCGTTAACCGTTACCCCGATGAAGCGCGCCCCCGCCTTGATCCCGGCAAGCGCATTGGCCGTGGCCATGCCGAAATCATTGTGCGTGTGCATCTCCACGTCCATGCCCGTGGCGTCAATGATCCGGCTGATCACCTCGTAGGTGCGGAAAGGTTCCAGCACCCCCACCGTATCGCAGAAGCGGAGCCTGTCCGCGCCGGCAGCCTGGGCCTCGCGGGTGAACTTGATCAGGAAGTCCAGGTCGCTGCGCGAGGCGTCCTCGGCGTTAACCGAAACGTAAACTCCCGCCTTCTTGGCATACTCCACCGCCTTGGTCATGTTTTCCAGGACCCATTCCCGCGACGTGCGCAGCTTGTGGGCAATATGGATATCCGAGGTGGAGATGGAAATGGCCACGGCGTCCACGCCGCATTCCAGGGAGTGCTTGACGTCATCCACGTTGGCCCGGTTCCAGGCCATGATGCTCGCCTGGAGTCCGAAGGAGGCAATCTGCCGGATGACCTCTTTCTCGTCGCCGCCCATGACCGGGATGCCCGCCTCGATCTGGTGCACCCCGATATGGTCGAGCATCTTGGCGATGCGCATCTTCTCCTGGTTGGAAAAAACCACGCCGGCGGTCTGCTCGCCGTCACGCAGCGTCGTGTCCACCAGCATTACTGAACCTTTTTTTAAACCGTCGTAAAACCGTTTCATCTCTTCTACTCTCCTTTACGTCATCCGCCGCCGGATGCGGCGGCATCTTAACGGCGGATCTGGCCAGATCCAAAGATGATGTATTTCAGGCTGGTTAAGGCCTCCAGGCCCATGGGGCCGCGCACGTGCAGCTTCTGGGTGCTGATTCCCATCTCGGCCCCCAGGCCGAACTCGTAGCCGTCGGTAAAGCGGGTGGAGGCATTGACATAAACCGCCGCCGCATCAACGCGATTTAAAAAGCTGCGGGCGCGGTCATAATCGCGGGTGACAATGGCCTCCGAGTGCATCGTCCCGTAACGGTTGATATGATCAATGGCCTCGTCCATATCGGCGACCACCTTTACCGCCAGGATGAGGTCGAGATATTCGGTGGACCAGTCCTCTTCGGTAGCCGGTTTCACCGCATGGTTGTAGGAGGCGGCGCGGGGACAGCCGCGCAGCTCCACCCCGGCCTCGAGGAGCTTCTCCATCACCGGGGGCAGGAACTGGTCCGCCACGGCCTCGTGAACCAGCAGGGTCTCGATGGCGTTGCAGACGCCCGGCCGCTGCGTCTTGGCGTTAAGGGTGATGGCCGCAGCCATCTCCAGGTCGGCGCCCTCGTCAACATAGAGATGGCAGTTGCCGGCGCCGGTTTGGATCACCGGCACGGTGGCATTTTCAATAACCGTTTTAATCAGCGCGGGTCCGCCGCGCGGGATGAGCAGGTCCACCAGGCCGTTGAGGCGCATCAGCGCGCGGGCCGCCTCACGGTCGGTATCTTCGATAAGCTGAACCGCGGCCTCGGGAAGCCCCGCCGCGCGCAGCTGCTCCTGGATAATCCCCACCAGGCAGAGGTTGGAACGGATGGCTTCGGAACCGCCGCGCAGGATCACGGCGTTGCCCGATTTCAGGGTCAGGCCGGCGGCGTCAACGGTGACGTTGGGCCGGGCCTCGTAGATTATCCCCACCACGCCTATGGGCACACGCACCTGCCCAATCTGCAGCCCGTTGGGCCGCAGCCGCATCCCCACGACTTCGCCCACAGGATCCTCCAAGGCGGCAATTTCCAGCAGCCCCTTTGCTGCGGCGGCAATGCGCTCCCTGTTCAGCAGGAGGCGATCGTAAAGGGCCTTGCTGTATCCGGGGCGGCTGCGGTAAGCTTCCAGGTCCCCGGCGTTCGCCTTAATAATCTCCTCGCTCCTCTCATTCAAAGCCGCCGCGATGCGCTGCAGCACCTCGTTCTTGGCTCCGGTGGGAATTCCCGCCATTACCTTTGCCGCCTGCCGCGCCCGTTCGGCTTTGGCGACCACTTCGGGATGCATCTGGGGGCCTCCTCTCGTCTCTAATTTACATTATTTTAACTCCAGTTTAAATCGTTCGCATCACAAATCACGAGGTCGTCGCGGTGAATCACCTCGTCGCCGCTTTCCCTGCCGATGAGCCGGGTGATGTGGCTGCTGGGATGCTTCTTGATCAGGGAAAGCTCTTCCGAAGAAAAGTTGCAGAGGCCGCGGCCAATTTCCCTCCCGCTCCGGTCCAGGACGGAAACCAGGGCGCCCCGTTCGAAGGAGCCCTCCACGCTGAGTACCCCCACCGGCAGGAGGCTCTTCCCGCCTTTGCAGAGTGCCTCCTTGGCTCCATCGTCCACGGTCACGCTGCCCTGCACGTTCCGGCCAAAGGCGATCCAGCGCTTGCGCCGGTTGAGATATCTATTTCGCGGGTAAAAATAGGTTCCCGGGTTCTCGCCGCGCAGGATGCGGTTCAGCACGCCGGGATCCCTGCCGCAGGCGATAAACATCCCCGCGCCCGAATTTACTGCTATCTCGGCGGCCTGCAGCTTAGTCACCATCCCGCCCGTGGAAAGCTCGTCGCCCGCTCCGCCGGCGCAGCGCTTCAACTCGGGGGTGATGGCCTTTACCTCGCGGATCAGGCGGGCCCTTTCAGAAAGGCGCGGGTCTGCCTCGTATAGCCCCTCCACGGTAGTGAGGATCACCAGCAGGTCGGCGTCGCAGAGGCCGGCCACCAGCGCCGAGAGGCGATCGTTGTCTCCGAATTTAATCTCCTGCACCGAAACGGTGTCGTTCTCGTTGATAATGGGCACCACGCCCCAGCGCAGCAGGGTGAGGATGGTATTGCTGGCGTTGAGGTAGCGGCTCCTCGCGGCAAAGTCGGCCCTGGTGAGCAGGACCTGCGCCACCACCTGGCCGTATTCCAGGAAAAATTTCTCATATAGCTGGATGAGGACGCCCTGCCCCACGGCGGCAGCAGCCTGCAGCTCGGGGATGGTCTCCGGGCGGCGCTTCAGACCCAGCCGCCCCATGCCAGCCCCGATGGCGCCCGATGAAACCAGGATGACCTGGCGCCCTTGGTTTTTCAGGTCGGCCAGCTCGCGCACCAGCCGCTCAATGTAAGCCAGGTTCAGCTGCCCCGTCTGGTGCGTGAGCAGCCTGGTGCCCACTTTGACCACGATGCGCTGTGCCGTCTCCGGCCGGAAGTCCTCTCTAATCATGGCTCAGCTCTCCCGCGCGCCGCGCCGCCGCCTTGACCGCGCTGATCAGGTCGCCCCGGAAGCGCCCGCCATCCAGCACCTCCAGGGCGGCGGCTGTCGTCCCCCCGGGCGAGGTCACGTCGTTGCGCAGTTCCGCAGGGTGGCGGCTGCTGTCCCGGACCATCTGCGCCGCCCCGAGAACAGTCTGCACGGCCAGCGCCCTGGCGGTGGCGCGGTTCAAGCCCAAGTTCACCCCGGCATCGATGAGGGTCTCGATGAAAAGGTAGACGTAGGCGGGGCCGCTGCCGCTAAGGGCGGTCACTGCATCCATGGCCTGCTCGGGAACGGGAACCACCAGGCCCAGGCAGCGCAGGAGATCTTCTACCTCCGCCGCTTCCTGGGGAGTCACCGCCTTCCCGGCGCTCATGGCTACGGCCCCCTCTCCAATAAGGCAGGGGGTATTGGGCATGAGGCGGATGACCTTGCTCCCCTCCGGCAGGAGCGCTTCGTAAAAGCGGGTCGTGATACCGGCAGCGAGGGAGATGAGCAGTTGGCCGGGGGGCTGGAAAAGCTCCGCCCAGCCGCTGGCGGCGGCCTTGACGTCCTGCGGCTTAACGACCACGAAAATGTAGCGGCACTGCCGGAAGAGCGCTTCCGGCTCCGTTGCCGCCTTTGCCCCCAACTCCATGGCCACCGCAGCAGATTTTTGCCCCTCCACATCAAAAAGCCACAGTTCGGGTGGGGCAATCTTCCCGGAAGCGGCCAGCCTCCGGGCCAGTGCCGCGCCCATGACGCCGCAGCCGATAATGCCGGCAGCAAATGAGCCCAATCTCTGCCCCTCCTGGAAAGGTGATTAAAATTTATTTTATATTAATGGGGCTGTCTGTGCAATATGCCAAGGTATAGGCCGGAAGCCGGGGCAAGTACGTCCAGAAGTGGGACAATGGGGACGTACCTTTTTGTCCCATTTTGTTCATTGCAGGGCCGATTTAGCCGCTTATTTGACGTGGAGCCCCGGTGGATGCCGGCGCGGTGCGCGAGCTGTTTGACAAAAGTGCGGCGCTGGATTAAAATAGGGGCAGCAGGGGAGTAGCTCAACTGGTAGAGCACTGGTCTCCAAAACCAGGGGCTGCGGGTTCGAGTCCTGTCTCCCCTGCCATTTTTTTACGGCAACCTGAAGTGCAAAAACCCCTGCCCTGCGTCAGGGGTTTTACGTTTTTGACTGCCGGCAGCACGGATTAATCTTTTTCCACCAGTTCCCTGATATCCTGAAAATCCACGTAGTGCATACCCACAGCCTCCCTCAGTTCCCTGGCAATAAAATTCTTGGTGGCCATGACCAGGTATCTCTTGCCGCGCGCTTTCAACAGCTTTATGGGCCGTTCAAAATCACCGTCACCGCTGACCAGTACCGCCATATCGTAGTGGTCTATGGTATTAAACATATCCAGGACAATCTCGATATCAAGGTTGGCCTTCTGCTTATAAGTGCCGTCATCCTGCAATACATTTTTTAGATCCTTTGTTATAAGCGAGTAGCCCATGTAGGTGAGCGCCTTGAGGTACTTATCCTGCCTGGCTTCGGGATGGGCATCCTTGCCCACGTAATAATTGGCGTCAATCAGTTCGCCCTTGCTTTTAACGTAATCGAGCAGTTTCCGCGGATCGACCCACCAGCCCAGGTCCTTCTTCTGCATGTAAAAGAAGTTGCCCCCGTCCACGAAGAGCGATATCCTCATTTAATCCCTCCTTTCCTCGCGTATATTCTTTAAAATTAATATTTTCATTATTTAATATTATATCATATCATTTCATAGTCTTTCCAGGAATTCTGAAAAAGATCCCCGCAACGGCTTAGCGCTTCTTTTGCGCCTTGCGCACTTCGGAAAAAAAGCGCCGGCGGTTTGCCTGCACCTGCCGCCGCAGCTTGATCCGGCGGTAGATGTCGGGGCCGAAAAAAATAAAGTAGTTCGCCACCGCCGCAACGGCGGCAAGCTTGTAGGGCAGGGGAAGGAATATTGCCGTGAAGCCAAGTATGGCCCAGTTCAGCCAGGCCAGGTATTTTACTTTCACGGGAAGGATGAAGAATATCAATACCTCAAAATCAGGGTAGAGATGGGCAAAGGCGAAAAAAAGCGACTGGTTAATGTAAGCCCCGGTGTAGCCGGCCCCGGTAATAAAGGCGGCCAGGGTCGTACCGATCATCCCCAGGAGATAGTAGAGGTTCAGCCGGAAAGCCCCCCAGGCCTGCTCCAGGCCGCTGCCGACGAGGTAGTAGAAATAGAGAACGAAAATAATCCACAAGGGTGAATAGGTGGGCGGAATGAAAATGTAGGTCAGCAGGCGCCATAGCTCGCCCTGGAGAACGCGTTGGGGATAAAGAATCAACAGCTCTTCAAGCTGCGGCGACAGGTATGATAGGATAAAGACCGTTGCGTTAAGGGCGATTACATAGAAGATGAGGTTGTTTAGGGCGTATCGCCCGTACTTGCGCTCCAGCTTATTCATCCATTTCATCAATTCTTCCACCTGCCATGGTCAATAGTTGCAGCCGCTTGTTTCTTGCCGCGCCGCGGCGGCGTCATGGGATGGGCACGGCCGGATCACAGCTGCAGCATTCGGATAAAAGTTTCTTCGTCGATAACCTCCACGCCCAGTTCGCGGGCCCGCGCCAGCTTGCTTCCCGGTTCGCTGCCGGCCACCAGGTAGTCCGTCTTGCGGCTCACCGATGAGGCGACCTTGCCACCGCGCTCCCGCACCAGCTCCGCCGCCTCGTCCCGGGTAAAGCGTTCCAGGGCGCCGCTAAAAACAAAGGTTTTTCCCTCCAGCGTCCGTGCAGCGGCGGCGGCAGCAGCGGCAACGGGTTCGCTGAAATTGACTCCCGCCTTCTCCAGCTTCTCCAGCAGCTCCTCCGTCTCCGGTTCCCTGAAGAAGCGGTAAACGGCGTCGGCAATCTTCGGCCCGATTTCCGGAATGGCGGTAAGCTCCTCCCGCTCCGCCCGGCGCAGCTTATCCAGGGTCAGGAAATGCTCCGCCAGCAGCCGCGCCGCCTTCTCCCCCACGAAGCGGATCCCCAGGCCGAAAAGGAGGCGGTGCAGGGGATGGCCCTTGCTCTTTTCAATGGCAGCCACGAGGTTGGAAGCCGATTTTTCAGCCAGCCGCTCCAGTGGCGCCAGCTGGGATACTTCGAGGTAATAGAGATCGGCCACGCTGCGCACCAGCCCTTCCCGCCAGAGCAGCTCGGCCACGGCCGGCCCCAACCCTTCGATGTCCATGGCCCGCCGCGAGGCAAAGTGCACAATGCGCTCTACCAGCTGAGCAGGGCAGGAGGGGTTGAGGCAGCGCCGCGCCGCCTCGCCGGGAAGGCGGTGCACCGCCGCCCCGCAGGAGGGGCACTTTTCCGGCATCCGGAAGGGCTTCTCCTCGCCGGTGCGCTCTTCCTTGAGCACACGCACCACCTCGGGAATGATCTCGCCGGCCTTGCGGATCACCACCGTGTCGCCGATCATGACCCCCTTCTCCGCGATGATGTCTTCATTGTGCAGGCTGGCCCGCTGCACCGTGGAGCCGCTGATAAAAACGGGCTCAAGGATGGCCACCGGGGTAATGGCTCCCGTGCGCCCCACGTTGACCTGGATGTCGATAACCTTCGTTCTCTTCTCCTCCGGGGGGTATTTAAAAGCGATGGCCCAGCGCGGGCTGCGGGCCGTATTCCCCAGGCGCTCCTGCAGCGCCAGGTCGTTCACCTTGATCACGATGCCGTCGATCTCGTAGGGCAGCTCGCTGCGCCGATCCTGCCAGCTAAGGCAGAACTCCCAGGCTTCGTCGATGCCGCGGCAGAGGGCCCGGTTCTTATTGACCGGCAGCCGCAGCCGCTCGAGGTAGTCCAGGAGTTCGGCATGGGTTTTGAGGGGCAGGTTGTGCTCCCCCATCCCGTAGAGAAAGATGCGCAGCGAGCGAGAAGCGGTCACGCGGGGATCGAGCTGCCGCAGCGAGCCGGCGGCGGCATTGCGGGGGTTGGCAAAAAGAGGCTCGCCGTTCTGCCGCCGCTGCTCGTTCATGGCCTCAAAATCGGCCCGGTTGATGTATACTTCGCCGCGCGCTTCCAGGGTCACCGCCTCGGGCAGCCGCAGCGGGATCTGCTTGATCGTCCGCAGGTTGCTGGTGATATCCTCCCCGGTGAAGCCGTCGCCGCGGGTGGAGCCGCGGACAAAAAGGCCCTCCTCGTACTGCAGCGAAACAGCCAGCCCGTCTACTTTCAGCTCGCAGAAATAATCGATGGAAGAAAGCCCTGCCAGCCTGCGCAGCCGGCGATCAAATTCACGCAGCTCCTCCAGGGCAAAGGCGTTGTCCAGGCCCAGCATGGGGATCTTATGGGTCAGGGTGGCAAAACCGGGCAGGGGCGCCCCCCCCACCCGCCTGGTGGGAGAATCCTCGCTTTGCAGCTCGGGGTACTGCCGCTCCAGCTCGATGAGTTCGCGCATGAGGGCGTCAAATTCGCTGTCGCTGATTACGGGGTCGTCCAGGACATGGTAGCGGTAATTGTGTTCCTCGATCTCTCGGCGCAGCTGGGCAATCCTTGCTGCCGCTTCATTTACCTGCTCCTTCTTCACGAACGACTCAACCTGCCTTTTCTGGATTTCGCCTTTCCCGTTTATTATCTCCCGGCAGAAATATAAAAACAAGGCCTGATTACCGTATATTGCCATCACACAGACTAATTTTTTCGTCGCCGCAGCTGCCGATTCCTTCTTGACCTGCATGGGCCTGTTCCCCGCTGCCTTTTGCCGCCGCAAAATTACGCGCCCTTGTGAGCCAGGATCTCCTGTACAGCAGCCTGCAGCATAGTCGTGGTTATGGCCACCAGCTCTTCGCGGCCCTTCTCCATCCTATCCAAGCCCAGCGCCTCCAGGATAATCTGCGGCAGCTTCCCCGTCTCCAGTAAATAGAATATACCCGACAATTCATCCCCATCCATCCGCATCAGAGTTGACCTGATTAACCCGGACAGGCTATCAAAATCTACCGCCTTTTCTTCCATACACTTCGCCTCCCATAATGATATATTGTATGGACATACGGGGGCAAAAGTGCATCAGGCAAGTAGCCCTCCGGTCATGGGTAACCATCCAAGGGCCATTGCCAAGACTTTCTGGGATAACATAACGGCCCGGTTGCAGCCCGAAAAATCTCGCGAAATTTGTTCCTTTCCCCTGGCAAAGAGAAAGCGAAGGATTTCTGCTTGGATAAACGCCGCGGTTGCGCGGCGCGTGCAAACGTGAAACCCTTCGCTTAGCTCTGAGCTTGCGCAGCTTCTGCCCTAATATTCTATCCCCTTGCAGGCGGGAACACCGTTGTGGTAGTGATGCTTGATCATTAGCACTTCGCTGACCATGTCCGCACGCTTGATCAGCTCCGGCGAAGCACCGCGCCCGGTCAGGACCAGGTGGACCCCTGGCGGTTTATCCTCCAGGAGCTTAAGCAACTCCGCCTCGGGGATTAAGCCGTAGTCCACGGCCACGATGATCTCGTCGAGCACGACGAGGTCGTATTCGCCGCTCTTGACGGCCTTGGCCGCCCGGGCAAAGCCCTCGCGGGCCAGCTCGATGTCCACTGCATCGGGGTTTTCCCGGTTGACAAAGCTGTCCCTGCCCGCCCGGTCAACGGTAAGGTGCGGCAGCCTCTCTGCGGCCAGGAATTCACCGTAATCGCGGCCCTTCATGAAGTGGATCATGTAGACCCGCATGCCGTGCCCCAGGGCCCGCAGTGCCTGGCCCACCGCTGCGGTGGTCTTTCCCTTCCCGTCACCGGTGTAGACCATCACCAGGCCCTTCTCTTTCCCTCCAGCCATGCCTCTTTATGCTCCCTTCCCCATGGTGATACGCCTGCCGCCCATGCCGGAGACGGCTATCCCTTGAGGAGATAGCGTGAAATAACCATGCGCTGCGCCTCGCTGGTGCCCTCATAAATTTCGGTAATCTTGGCATCGCGCATGAAGCGCTCCACCGGATAGTCCCGGGTGTAGCCGTAGCCGCCAAATATCTGCACGGCCTTGGTGGTGATCTCCATGGCCGCCTCCGAGGCAAAAAGCTTGGCCATGGCCGAGGCCTTGCCGTAGGGCAGACCCTTGCTTTCCAGGTAAGCGGCCTGGTAGGTCAGCAGCCGCGCCGCCTCAATTTTCGTGGCCATGTCGGCAAGCATGAAGGAGATGGCCTGGAAGTTGGCAATGGGCTGCCCGAACTGCTCCCTGCTTTGCGCGTAGGCCAGGGCTTCATCCAGCGCCCCCTGGGCGATCCCCACCGCCTGGGCGGCGATGCCATTGCGGCCCCCGTCAAGCGTGCTCAGGGCAATCTTGAACCCCTCGCCTTCACGGCCGAGCAGGTTCTCCTTGGGGACCCGGCAGTCTTCAAAGATGAGCTCCAGCGTGGGCGAGGAGCGCAGCCCCATCTTCTTCTCCTTTTTGCCGAAGGAGAATCCGGGCGTCCCCTTCTCCACGATGAAGGCGCTC
The DNA here is from genome assembly GCA_012800855.1 of Bacillota bacterium. Taxonomy (GTDB): domain Bacteria; phylum Bacillota; class Dethiobacteria; order DTU022; family DTU022; genus JAAZIN01. Next base: position 15,734 of record JAAZIN010000137.1, on the reverse strand, counting down.
ATGCCGCGTCCCTTCTTCTCCGGGTCGGTGAGGGCGAAGACTATGTAGATCTCGGCCTCGCCCGCGTTGGTGATGAAGATCTTGCTCCCGTTTAGGATATAGCTGTCGCCATCCAGCCTGGCCGTGGTCTTCCCCGCCGCCGCATCGGTGCCGGCGGTAGTTTCGGTGAGGGCGAAGGCGCCCAGCTTCTCGCCCAGGGCCAGCGGCACCAGGTACTTCTGCTTCTGCTCCTCGGTGCCGTACTTGAAAATGGGCCAGCTGGCCAGGGAGATGTGCGCCGACAGGGTCGTCCCGGTAGAGGCGTCCACCCGGGAAAGCTCCTCCACGGCGATGACATAGCTGATGAAGTCGCTGCCCGCACCGCCGTACTCCTCCGGCCAGGGGATCCCGGTCAAGCCCAGCTTCCCCATCTTGTCGAAGATCTCGCGGGAAAAGGTCTCCGTTTCATCCCTCTCCGCGGCGCTGGGCTTAACCTCTTTTTCGGCAAATTCCCGGACCATCTGCCTGGTCATCTCTTGCTCTTCCGCCAGCATGAAATCCATTCTATCTTCCTCCTTGGCATTTACTTGGGTCCTTCTCCACGAGAAGGGCGGCAATGCCCCTCCCCTTGGCGGGCTTCACCGCCGCCGGCAGTAAATACCGGGCGTTTATTCATTCTTGCCCAAAGCGCCCCATTCCTGCTCAAGAAGGGAGAATGTGCATATACAAATAGGCTAGGCCCGGAGCCTATATATCCACGAGAACTTCCTGGCGCCGCAGCTCGGCCATCCTTTTCAGCCCGCCGTTCAACTGGACGTATTCCCAGAACTCCTCCACGCCGTAAATGTTGCGTTCTAGGAAGCGGGCCAGCTCCTCGGGATCCTTCTCCACGCGCAGCCATTCCTGGAGATGGGATTCGTCGCTGAAGTACTCGTAGGGCATGTTGCCGGGGTAGGAGCCGTAGGGCACCTCGATAACCGCGTCCACCAGGTAGTAGGGGATCACCGTGCGGTGGGGTTCGCGGCGGATGACCTCCTCGGGCACCAGCCGCTCCGTGGTGACAATAAGGCGCTTTGCCGCCCGGGCCAGGTCGTAGTCTGAAACCATGATCCCGTCGATCTGGCAGTTGCCGTAGACATCGGCACGGTGCACGTGGATGAGGGCCACGTCGGGAAAGAGCGCCGGCAGGGCCAGGTATTTCTTCCCGGTGAAAGGGCATTCCATCTCCACGGCGGCGCTGTACTTCACCGTATCGGTGCCGAGCATCGTCCGCGTGGGGATGAAGGATATACCCATGGCCGCCGCCTTGTAGCGCCAGGCCAGGGCGGCGTTGGTCCACTCCGTGACTTCGATTTCGCCCTTTTCAATGGCCTCGCGGGCGGTGCGCGAAAGGCCCCGCGCCTCCAGCCCGATGACGTAGGCCACGTCGCAGCGGTTGATGCAGCGCCCCGCAACAAGGATCTGGAAATCGTGGGTGGCGGTGTGGCCGGCCAGCCCCAGGTTCTTCTTTCGCTGCCGCACGATTTCGTGGAGCAGGGCCGTGGGGATGCGGGTGCCGCCAAAGCCCCCCACGGAAATGTAATCGCCGTCGTGCACCAGGCGGGCCACCGCCTCCTTTACCGTGGTTACCTTCTCCACCTTCTGGCGGGATTTTTCACGAAATAAGGCTCTCGCCTCATCCACGTCCGGATTGGTGAAGAGCCTTCTGCAGCCGGCGGGGCGGTAAAGCGCCTGCCGCTCGCCGGCAAGGGCGTAATTCTCCTGCGTCAAGAGTATCCCCCCTTTGTTTCAGGTTCATGCTGTCTATATATTGTCAAATGTATAAATATTGCAACATTATTTTAGCACAAAAAAGCTCACAGGGGGACAAGAAAAACAAGGGAAATGAAAACAATTATTTCTTCAGGGCGCGGGGGCCGATGTCGCGCCGGTAGTAGCAGCCTTCAAAGCTGATCTTTTCCACCGCCCGGTAGGCTTTCTGCAGCGCCGCAGGAAGGCTCCCCGCCCAGGCGGTGACGCCAAGAACCCGCCCGCCGGCAGTAACGATGCGACCTTGGCTGTCAAAGGACGTTCCCGCGTGGAAGATCACTACCCCATCCTTCCTGCCAGGAGCGGAGCCTTCAGCAGGAGCGGCTTCCTGGAGGCCTTGGATTACCTTTCCCGTTTCGTAGGGCCCGGGATATCCCGCCGAGGCCAGGACCACGCAGGCGGCGGCCCCGTCGCGCCAGCGGACATCCAGCTCTTTCCTGGCCGCGGCAAGGCGCCCCTCCGCTGCCGCCAGCAGGAGAGGCAGCAGGTCCGACTCCAGCAGCGGGAGGATGGCCTGCGTTTCGGGATCGCCAAAGCGGACGTTGAACTCCAGCACGTTAATCTCGCTTCTGCTGACCATGAGGCCGGCATAGATGACCCCGCGGTAATCGATTCCTTCCCGCTCCAGGCCGGCCAGGAAGGGTCGGAAGACTTCACGTTCCACCTTGCGGGCCAGTTCCGCCGTGAGCAGCGGCGCGGGGGCGTAGGCCCCCATCCCTCCCGTGTTCGGGCCGCGGTCGCCCTCGCCGATGGCCTTGTGATCCTGCGAGGGGGGCAGTATGACCAGCTCGCTCCCGTCGGTAACGGCGAGAACGGAGACCTCTTCGCCTTCAAGGCAATCCTCGATGACCACCCTCTCCCCGGCCGCGCCGAAATCTTTCTCCACCATCATGGCGCGGAGCGCCTCCACGGCGGCGCCGCTGTCCCGGGCCACGGTGACCCCCTTGCCGGCGGCAAGGCCGTCCGCCTTGACCACAACCGGCCTGCCGGCGTAGTGCTTCTCCAGGTGGCGGCAGGCGGCATCATAGTCGTCGAAAACGGCAAAGGCGGCCGTGGGGATTCCCCAGCGCGCCATAAACTCCTTCGCCCAGATCTTGCTCCATTCCAGCCGGGCCCCTTCGCGCCCGGGGCCGAAAACCCTCAGCCCGGCGCGGTGAAAGCGGTCGGCCAGGCCCGCCGCCAGGGGCGCCTCCGGCCCGACCACCGCCAGGTCAATTTTCTTCTTAAGGGCAAACTCTTCCAGCCTGTCGATATCAACGGCCGAGATGTCCACGCACTCGGCCACGGCGGCGATGCCGGCGTTGCCCGGGGCGCAGTAGATCCTCTCCAGCAGCGGGCTTTGCGCCAGCTTCCAGGCCAGGGCATGCTCCCGGCCGCCTCCCCCGATAATCAGTACGCGCACCGCTCTCTCCCCCTTCGCCGGTTCCATCAGTGCTTGAAGTAGCGCCTTCCGGTGAAGACCATGGCAATGCCGTGGCGGTTGCAGGCCTCGATGGACTCCTTGTCTTTCAGGGAGCCGCCCGGCTGGACAATGGCCGTTACCCCCGCCTTCGCCGCCACTTCCACCGTATCGGGGAAGGGGAAGAAGGCATCGGAGCCCAGCACCGCGCCGGCGGCTTTCTCACCGGCCTGCTCCAGGGCGATGCGTGCCGCGCCCACGCGGTTCATCTGGCCGGCGCCGATGCCAAGGGTTTGCTCTCCCTTGGCCACAACAATGGCGTTGGACTTTACATGCTTGACCACTTTCTGGGCAAAGGCCAGGTCGCGCCACTCGCTTTCTGAAGGCGCCCTCGCCGTAACCACCTCGCCCTTCGAGATGTCCACCGGCTCGCTGTCCACCGTCTGCAGGAGCAGGCCGCCGGAAACCTTCTTCACATCGAGCCGGTCCGCCGGCGCCTGCGCAGGCGGGGCCATCTCCAGCAGGCGGACATCCTTTTTCTTCCTGAAGACCTCCAGCGCCTCCTGGCTAAAGGAGGGAGCGGCCACCACCTCCAGGAAGATCTTGGTCATCTCGTGGGCCAGTTCCTCGGACACCGGCCGGTTCAGGGCCACGATTCCCCCAAAGATGGAAACAGGATCGGCCTCGTAGGCCCGCCGGTAGGCCTCCTCAATGGTTGCCGCCGAAGCCACACCGCAGGGATTGGTGTGCTTTACCGCTACAGCCGTAGGCGCGCTGAACTCCAGCACCAGCTCCCAGGCCGCATGCAGGTCATTCAGGTTGTTGAAGGATAGTTCCTTCCCCTGCAGCTGCCGCGCCTCCGCCAGCCCCTGGCGGCACCAGTCGAGGGCATAGAAGGAGGCCTCCTGCTGCGGGTTCTCCCCGTAGCGCAGGTCAATGACCTTGCGCAGCGGCAGGGTAAGCAGCGGCGGGAAGAGTTCGCCCCCTCCTTCGCGGCGGCTGTTGAGGTAGTGGGCAATGATGGCATCGTAATGCGCCGTATGGGCGAAGGCTTCAGCCGCCAGGCGGTAGCGGGTTTCCTCGGAGACGGCGCCCTTTTCCGCCAGCTCGGCCACAACCTGCTGGTAGCGGGCCGGGTTTACCACCACGCTGACATGCTTGTAATTTTTAGCCGCGGCTCGGATCATGGCCGGGCCGCCGATATCGATATTTTCCACCGCCTCCTCCAGGCGGGCGCCGGGACGCCCGGCCACTTCGGCAAAGGGGTAGAGGTTGACCACGAGGAGCTGGATGGGCAAAATATCCTGCTCCGCCAGCTGCTGCCGGTGCTCTGCCAGTTCGAGCCGGGCCAGCAGCCCGCCGTGGACCTTGGGATGCAGCGTTTTTACCCTCCCCCCGAGAATCTCGGGAAAGCCGGTCACCCTGGCCACCTCCGTTACCGGAATGCCGGCGTCGGAGAGAACGCGGGCCGTCCCCCCGGTGGAGATAATCTCCCAGCCCATGGCGTCCAGCTGGCGGGCCAGGTTCAGAATGCCGCTTTTGTCGGAAACGCTTATTAAAGCCCGCTTGGGATATCCGCTACTCTGCGTCAATGTAACACCTTCTTCCTTCAACTCTAAGCTTGTTCTGGCAGAAGAGCTCGATGGCCCGTGGATAGAGGCGGTATTCCGCAGCATGAATTCGCGCATGCAGTGTCTCCACGGTATCGCCCTGGATCACGGGAACCGCCTCCTGCAGGATAATGGGCCCGGTGTCGAGCCCTTCGTCCACGAAATGAACTGTACAGCCCGTTACCTTCACGCCGTACTCCAGGGCATCCCGGACCCCCTCTGTGCCGGGGAAGGAGGGCAGCAGCGATGGATGGATGTTCATGATCCGCATGGGGAATGCCCTGACCATTACCGGCGAAAGGAGGCGCATGAAGCCGGCCAGGACCACCAGGTCGACCTGGGCTTCCTGCAGCTCCGCGGCCAGGGCCTCATCGTACGCTTCACGTCCCGGGAAGGCGCGGGGATCAAGAAAAAGAGCACGCACCCCGCGGCGCCGGGCCCGCTCCAGTGCCGGCGCCTTCTCCCGGTCGCTGATCACCAGCACTACCCGTCCGCTAATCTCGCCGCGCTCCACCGCCTCCAGGATGGCCTCGAGGTTAGTCCCCTCACCCGAGGCCAGCACCGCAATCCGCTTCATCATCCACTCCCCTCCAGATTATTGGGCCTGCCGCCTGCGCCCCGCCGGCTAGCCGTGATTTATGTAAACTCGCGCCTCCCCCTCCGCATCCAGGGGTGCAATGATGCCGATGCGGTAGGCGGCCTGGCCCTTTTCCGCCAACTCCTCAATAATGGCGCCGGCCTCTTCCGGCGGCGTCACCAGCACAAAGCCGATGCCCATGTTGAAGGTGCGATACATCTCCCCGCGGGCCACGGGCCCCAGCTTTTCTATGAGCCCGAAAATGGGCGGTGTCTTCCAGGAAGAAGCTTCGATAAGCGCCCGCAGCCCCGGCGGCAGGATCCGCGGCAGGTTGCCCGGCAGGCCGCCCCCGGTAATATGGGCCATTCCCTTGATCCGGAAGCGGCCGAGGAGCGGCAGGATGAGCGGAACGTAGATGCGCGTGGGCCGGAGCAGCTCTTCGCCCAGGGCAATCCCCCCGAGTTCCGCGGGCCTGTCGTCCAGCGAGAGTCCCGCCTGCTCCAGGAGCACTTTCCGGGCCAGGGAGTAGCCGTTGCTGTGCAGGCCGGTGGAGGCGAGGCCGATGAGCACATCGCCGGGAACAATGGCCCTTCCGTCGATAATGGCATCGCCCTCCGCCACGCCCACGACAAAACCGGCCAGGTCGTACTCCCCGGGAGGGTAGAAGCCGGGCATCTCCGCCGTCTCCCCGCCCAAAAGAGCGCAGCCGGCGATGCGGCAGCCGCGGGCCAGGCCCGTTACCACCTGCTCCACCTGCGCGGGGTCCAGCTTCCCCACGGCCAGGTAATCGAGGAAGAAAAGCGGCTCCGCGCCCTGGACCAGGATGTCGTTCACGCACATGGCCACGCAGTCTTCGCCCACCGTGTCATGCCTGCCCAGGGCAAAGGCCACCTTCAGCTTCGTCCCCACGCCGTCGCATCCGGCGAGCAGCACCGGCCGGCGGTATCTTTCCGTTTTTAACGCGAACAGGCCGCTGAAGCCGCCCAGGTCCTGGAGCACTTCCTGGCGGAAGGTGGAGCGAGCTAATCTTTTGATCCGCTCCACGGCAGCTTCCCCGGCATCGATGTCCACCCCCGCTTGCCGGTAGTCCATGTACTTGCTCACCTTTGTGCCTGTTCCATCCTTTCAGTAAATGGTTAACTCCATGCCGTCACCGGCTTTTTATAAGAAAAGCGGAGCGAAAACCAGGGCGACGATGCTCATGAGCTTGATGAGGATGTTGAGCGAAGGGCCGGCGGTATCCTTGAAGGGATCGCCTACGGTGTCACCCACCACGGCGGCCTTGTGCGGTTCGCTGCCCTTGCCGCCGTACTGCCCCGACTCGATGTACTTCTTGGCATTGTCCCAGGCGCCGCCGGCGTTGGCCATGTAGATGGCCTGCAGCACGCCTATGAGAAGGGCACCGCACAGGAGCCCGCCCAGGGCCTCCTTGCCCAGCAGGAAGCCTACGGCCAGCGGCACCACCACCGCCGAAAGGCCGGGGATGATCATCTCCTTCAGGGCGGCGCGGGTGCTGATATCCACGCAGCGGGCATACTCGGGCCGTGCTTTCCCCTCCATCAGGCCGGGAATCTCTCTGAACTGGCGGCGGATCTCCTCAATGAGGTAGAAAGCGGCATTGCCCACCGCCTCCATGGCCCGCGAGGAAAAGAAGAAAACAAGCACGCCGCCGATAAAGAGACCGGCAATGACCCTGGCGCTGTTGATATCAATAACCTGCAGGCCGGCCACCTGCGAATAGGCGGTAAATAGCGCCAGCGCCGTCAGCGCCGCCGAGCCGATGGCGAAGCCCTTGCCGATGGCGGCGGTGGTGTTGCCAACGGCATCCAACTGGTCGGTAATCTCGCGTACATTTTTCTCCAAGCCGGCCATCTCGGCAATGCCGCCGGCGTTGTCGGCCACGGGGCCGTAGGCGTCAACGGCCACGGTCATGCTCACGGTGGAGAGCATGCCCACGGCGGCGATGGCGATGCCGTAAACACCGGCGCATTCGTAGGCTATAAGGATGGCCGCCACGATGGCCAGGATGGGGAGAACGGTGCTCTTCATCCCCACGGCCAGGCCGCCGATGATATTTGTCGCCGGCCCGGTAAGCGACGACTTGGCCAGTTGCTGCACCGGCTTAAAGTGGTCCGAGGTGTAGTATTCGGTAATCCAGCCGATGGCTACCCCGGCCAGCAGCCCGGCCACGACCGCATAAAAGGGTCCCAGATCACCCAGCAAATTACGGGTGACAAAGAAGGAGACAACCAGGACCACCAGGGCGCTGATGATGAGGCCGCGCTCCAGCACGGAGCTAAGCCGGGTTCCCTCCCTGGTGCGGACGAAGAAGTAGGCGAATACCGAGGCCAGGATCCCTATGGAAGAGACCAGCATGGGCAGCAGCACCCCGGCAAAGCCGTACATGGTGACCATGCCCACGGTCATGGCGGCAATCATCGATCCGACGTAAGATTCAAAGAGGTCCGCTCCCATGCCGGCCACGTCGCCCACGTTGTCGCCCACGTTGTCGGCAATTACGCCGGCGTTGCGGGGATCGTCTTCGGGAATGCCTGCCTCGACCTTGCCCACCAGGTCCGACCCCACGTCGGCTGCCTTGGTGTAGATGCCGCCGCCGACGCGGGCAAAGAGGGCAATGGAGCTGGCCCCCAGGGCATAGCCGTTAACGATGGCGGGGTCACGGATTATAATGTACAGAACGCCGAGGCCCAGCAGGCCCAGGCTGGCTACCATCATCCCCATGATTGTTCCGCTGGAGAAAGCAATGGCCAGGGCGGCGCCAAGCCCCGTGCGGGCGGCATGGGCCGTGCGCACGTTGGCGCGGGTAGACACGTTCATGCCCACGTAGCCGCTCAGCGCTGAGAAGATCCCCCCAATGACGAAGCAAATCGCCGTTAGGGGGTCAATGAAGATGGCCAGGACCGCTGCCAGCACGATGATAAATACTACCAGGTAGCTGTACTCACGCCGCAGGAAAGCCATGGCCCCCTCGTGTATAGCGTTGGCTATCTCCTGCATCTTTTCGCTGCCCTCGCCGGCTCTTTTTATCTTGAGCCAGAGCAGCAAGGCAAAAATAAGGCCGATAACGGCGGAGAGTGGAACCACGTACAATAACCACTCCATCTGATACAATCCTCCTTTAAAACGACCCTAATAATAGAGCAGATTCCTGTCTATAGGCTATTCTAATTACCTACAGGCAGAGTAAATTCCTGCTTTGTCGCAAAAAATTTAACATGATGTTATCATTAACCGCCGCTACCGTCCTCAACGAATGGTGTAAAGCCCGGTAAAACAGGCCCGGCAAAGCCCCTCCCCCGGCAGCCCCACCGCCGCCACTGTCTCCTCCAGGCTGAGGTAGCCGATGGAGTCGGCCCCCAGCTCGCGGGCTATGTCCGCGATTTTGTAGCGCCGGGCTACCAGTTCCTGGGAAGCGGGCATGTCAATGCCGTAAAGGCAGGCGTCAATCACCGGCGGCGAGCTGATGCGCAGGTGTACTTCCCTGGCTCCCGCCCGGCGCATCAGCCGCACCAGCTTCACGCTGGTGGTGCCCCGGACAATGGAATCATCGACAATAATCACCCGCTTGTCCCGGACGATCTTCTCCACGGCGTTGAGCTTCAGGTCAACCCCCTCTTCCCGCATGCGCTGCGTGGGACGCAAAAAAGTGCGGCCGATGTAGCGGTTTTTCACCAGGGCCATCTCGTAGGGCAGCCCCGCCTCCTCGGCATAGCCTGAAGCCGCGGCAATGCTTGAATCGGGCACCCCCGTAACCATGTCCGCATCGACGGGATGCTCGCGGGCCAGGCGCCGCCCCAGCTCGCGCCGCATCAGGTGCACATTCTTCCCCTGCAGGTTGCTGTCGGGACGGGCAAAGTAGATAAACTCAAAGAGGCACAGGGAAGGCTGCGCCGGGGGCAGGACCTGGTAGGATCTTATCCCCCCATCGTCAATCACCACCGCCTCTCCCGGAGCCACGTCGCGGATAAACTGCGCCCCGATGGTGTCGAAAGCGCAGGTCTCCGAGGCGAGGAAATAGCCCTTCTCGCCCAGGCGGGCCAGTGAAAGGGGCCTGAAACCATGCCGGTCGCGCAGGCCGATAATCTTCTTCCCGTCGCAGAGGATGAAGGCAAAGGCTCCCTCCAGCCGCGACACCGCCGCCGCCACCGCCTCTTCCAGGCAGGGGTTGTTCTGCCGGGCTATGAGATGCCCCAAAAGCTCGCTGTCGGTTTCCGTCTGGAAAATGGCTCCCTGCTCGGCCAGCTCTTCGCGCAGCCGGGCACCGTTCACCAGGCGCCCGTTGTGGGCAATGGCCAGCTCGCCGTGGCGGTAGCGCAGCAGCAGGGGCTGGCTGTTTTCCGGCCCCCGCCCTTCCCCGCTGTAGGCGTAGCGGACATGGCCCAGGGCCAGCGGTCCTGGCAGCTGCTTCAGTTCCTCGGTATCGGGAAAGACCTCGGAGACAAGGCCGGGCCCCTTTTTTAGCCACATTTTCCCACCATCGCCAGTGCCCACGGCAATGCCCGCGCTTTCCTGGCCGCGGTGCTGCAGCGCGTACAGGGCAAAGCAGGCCAGGTAGGCCATGGGCTGATCTTCGGCCCAGCCTCCGCAAACCCCGCAGGCTTCTCTTATGGAGTGGGACACGGGATCGCCTCCCGGTATGCTTTCTCCAGTTGGGCCAACGGCAGGTCCACCAGCTCCCGCGCGCCCGCGGCAATGCGCAGCTTCTCCCCGCCGGCCTGCCCCAGTATCACTGCCGGCACGGCCGCCTCCCGGGCCAGCGCCTCGAGGCGCGCAGCACTCTCCGGACTCACCGCCACTATTACCCGCGTGGGCCCCTCTCCGAAAAGGCTCAGCTCCGGCCGCTCGGTGGCGGGCAGCTTTACCGCCGCGCCGCGCCTTCCCCGGAGGCAGCATTTCGCCAGGGCCGCAGCCAGTCCGCCCTCCGACAGGGCCCGTGCACAGCGCAGGAGCCCTTCTCCGGTAAGGCGGCGCAGCAGTTCCAGAAGCCGCCGCTCCAGATCCAGGTCAATAGTCGGCAGCGCCCCGGCAACCCGGCCGCGGCAGCTTTTCAGGTACTGGCTGCCGCCGAGGGTGACGGAGTCCGCTCCCAGCAGGTAGAGCAGGTCGCCGTCTTCGCTGAAGCCCGTGCCGCAGCGCTTCGCCGCATCTTCCAGCAGCCCCACCGCCCCGATGACCGGCGTGGGGTAAATAGCCTCGCCGTCCACCTCATTGTAAAAGCTCACGTTGCCGCCGACAACGGGCAGCGACAGCGTGCGGCAGGCGTCAGCAATGCCCTCTACCGCCTGCTTGAACTGCCAGTATACCTCCGGCTTTTCCGGGCTGCCGAAGTTCAGGCCGTCGGTAATGCCCAGCGGCTCCGCCCCAGCGCAGGCCAGCAGGCGCGCTGCCTCGCAGACGGCAAAAACCGCCCCGCGGTAGGGATCGAGGAATACCTGTCGCCCGTTTCCGGCCACGGCCACGACCATAGCCCGCCCCTGCGGCAGCGGCAGCAGAGCAGCGCCCTCATCGGCTTCCACTCCCTGTCCTCCGGCGCAATGGGCCATCCATGCCCTTCCGGCCACGTCGGGGGAGCTAAGAATCTTTAAGAGCGCGCCGTTGAAATCCTCCTCCCGCGGCAGCTCCAGGGGGTCAAAGGAAGCCAGCTCGCGGAAGTATGACGGCTCACGCGAGGCGGGATCGTAGACGGGAGCGCCTTCGGCCACGCTTTTCGCCGGCACCCGGGCCACGGTCTCCCCGTGGTGCTTAACCGTTACCATGCCGTCGCCTGCAACCCGGCCGATGGCCTCGCAGTAAAGCCCCCGCCTGGTGAAGGCCGCCGCCACCTCCGCCTGCTTCTCCGGCTCCACGATTAAAAGCATTCGTTCCTGCGACTCCGAGGTGAGGATCTCGTAGGCGGCCATCCCCTCTTCACGCAGCGGCACCAGGTCCAGGTCCAATTCCATCCCGCTGCCGGCGCGGGCCGCTGTCTCGGTTGAAGCGCAACTCAGCCCGGCGCCGCCCAGGTCCTGCACTCCCACGACGAGGCCCTTTTCAATTACCTCCAGGGTCGCCTCCATCAGCGCCTTCCCCAGGGCGGCATCGCCCACCTGCACCGGCGGGCGCTCCTCTTCCTCTATCTCCGCGGTTAGCTCCACCGAGGCAAAGCTGGCGCCGTGGATGCCGTCACGGCCCGTTGGGGCTCCAGCCAGCAGGACCAGGTTTCCTTCCCCGGAGGCCCGTCCTCGCACGAGCCGCTCCACCGGCAGCAGCCCCACGCACATGACGTTGACCAGCGGGTTGCCCCGGTAGCTCTCTTCAAAGTAAATATCGCCCCCGGCCACGGGAATCCCCGTCTCCCTGGCATACCAGGCCATTCCGGCAGCCGCCCGCTCGAAGAGGTAGCGGCTGCGCCCATCTTCCAGCGGCCCGAAGCGCAGCGAGCCGAGCAGGGCCACCGGGCGCGCCCCCATGGCCACGATGTCGCGGATAATCCCCCCCGCCCCCGTGGCCGCGCCCTGGAAGGGCTCCACCGCGGTGGGATGATTGTGGCTCTCGATCTTGAACGCCGCCGCCAGGCCGCCGCCCAGGTCAACCACGCCGGCGTTCTCCCCCGGGCCCTGGAGCACGCGGGGGCCTGTTGCCGGCAGCCGGCGCAGCGCCGCGCGGGAATGCTTGTAGCTGCAGTGCTCCGACCACATGACGCTGTACATATTCAGCTCCACCAGGTTCGGTTCGCGCCCCAGTTCCCTTTTAATGCGCTCGTATTCCTCACCCGTAAGCCCCAGCTCACGCCAGGGCTGTTCGTCCTTGGACTTCATTGCTTTTCCTGCCCCCCCAATATGAATATCACCAGCACTGCCGTCTTATTGTAGAATTCTTCTTTGGAGCCCTTTTAATTATGGCCCGCCTCCTAACCTTGTTACGAGGGCTTCTCCCCGCCGGCCTTTAAAATCTCGGATTTATAGCGGTGAAAGCCGAGACGGCGCAGGCGCTCGTCTTTCTCTTCCACCTGTGCTGCCAGCTCCTGGCGATAGCGGGACAGCCGCTCCTGCAAATCCTTGTTTTCCAGGGCCAGGATCTGCACCGCCAGGAGACCGGCATTGTAAGCGCCGTTTACCGCCACCGTGGCTACGGGCACACCGCGGGGCATCTGCACAATAGCCAGGAGGGAATCGAGACCCCCCAGCTGGGGTGTAGATACTGGAACCCCGATTACCGGCAGCACCGTGAGCGCGGCAATCACCCCCGGCAGGTGAGCGGCCCCGCCGGCGCCGGCGATAATCACCTTCAAGCCCGCCTCCGCGGCGCCCCGCGCATAGCGAACCACCTTCTCGGGATGGCGGTGCGCGCTGGCGATAACCGATTCATAGGCCACCTCGAAGCGCTCCAGCGCGGCGCCCGCTTCTGCCATTACCGGCAGGTCCGAGTCGCTGCCCATGACAATGCCCACTTCCGGCCGCGCAGACATCCCCTCACCTCTTTTCACTGATACTCACACTTCCCCAAAGAGGAACGGGGGAATAATACCCTTATTAAACCTTTAAAGGGGGGCTTTAAAAACCCTTTCGAAAATACTATCCCCTTTCAAAGGAAGCAACAAGCTCTTTCCAAGCTTTCATCCCTTGCTCTAGCCTTGCCCTTCTCCCCTTTTAAAAAGGAGGATCGGGGGGAATTTGAAGAGCAAGCCATGGGGGGTGCCCCGGCAAATGGGGCAGCCCCCATGCAGCTTTCCTTTCTACCCGCCCTAGAAGAAGAAGTGGATCAGGGCCACCACGGCCAGAATATAAACCAGCCAGTGCACCTCTTTCCCCTTGCCGGCAACGAGCTTCACCACGGGGTAGGCGATAAAGCCGAAGGCAATGCCATCGGCGATGCTGTATGCCAGCGGCATGAAAATGATGGTCAGAAAAGCCGGCAGGGCCTCGGTAAAGTCATCAAAATTGATTTTCATGATCCCGCCGACCATGAGCACACCCACGATGATCAGCGCCGGGGCCGTCGCCTGCGAGGGGATCAAGCCCGCCAGAGGGGCAAGGAAGAGAGTGAGCAAAAGCAGCACCCCGGTTACGACCGAGGTGAGCCCGGTGCGCCCCCCCTCGGAAACCCCGGCCGTGCTCTCCACGTAGGTGGTCACCGTGCTGGTGCCCAGCAGGGCGCCGCCCACGGTCCCGATGGCATCGACAAGCATGGCCTGGTTGACGCGGGGAAGCCGCCCCTTCTCATCGAGAAAGCCGGCCCGGGACGCCGTCCCCAGGAGGGTACCCATGGTGTCAAAAACATCGACAAAAAGGAAGGAAAAGATGATGAAGAAAGGAACGGCAAGATAGGCCTTCAGATCCAGCTTCAGGGCAATGGGAGCCAGCGAAGCCGGCAAGCCGATAATATCCCCGATCCCGGTGGGTACTTCCTTGATGCCCATGAAGAAGCTCACCACGGTGGTCAGCAGAATCCCGATTAAGATGGCACCCTTCACCTTGCGGGCCATGAGAATAGTGATGATCAGCAGGCCGATGAGGGTTAGCAGCGGTCCTGGCTGGGTCAGATCGCCCAGTGTTACCTGGGTGGCTTCATCGGCGACAATGATCCCGCCGTTCTGCAGCCCGATATAGGCAATAAATAGGCCTATGCCCGCAGAGACGGCCCGCTTGAGCGTGGTAGGCACAGCGGCGTCTATGTAGCCGATGGCCCGTGTAACCGAGAGCAGTAAGAAAACTATACCGGAAACAAATACCGCACCCAGGGCCGCCTGCCAGCCGTACTGCGGGGCCACAACAAAGGCAAAGAAGGCATTGAGCCCCATCCCGCTGGCCAGGGCAAAGGGATAGTTGGTCACCAGGCCCATGAGAATGGTGGTCAATCCAGCGGAGAGTATTGTCGCCGTCATCACCGCTCCCTTGTCCATCCCCGTGGTGGAAAGTATATCGGGGTTGACAAAGATAATGTAGGCCATGGTCATAAATGTAGTGATCCCGGCGATAATCTCCGTGCGGACGTTGGTATGGTTCTCTTTCAGCTTGAAAAATTTTTCCAGCACGCTGCTTCATACCTCCTCGTGTTTGTTTTTGCTCTAGATTGCCAAAGGAGACGCCTTTTTACTCCTTCTGCAGGAATCACCCCCCAGTTTAAAAGCCCAGGCAAGTAGGCTGCGAGCGAAACCTACCCGCCTGGGCTTTTGTCCCTCCGGTGTAGCGCCCAAGAAGGCTGCCTTTACACAACGCTTCCTTAAGCGCCTGTACCACTCGGACCAGCCTGGCGGGCGAAGCTCCCCGCTTCGCCTCACCAGCGGAACCCTAGGTACACTTTCCCTCGCAATGCAAAATATTAGCATCGCGAGCACTTTTTTTCTTGTCATCTATTTCTTTCGGCACAAGCGGTGAAAATCCTGCAGCGTTTTTGATTTTCTCCCAATAACTATACCAAGTTAGAATCACATTATCACCTTTGCGAAGTTTGAGCACCGCACGTCGGATAAATAACTATACCAAGTTAGAATCACATTATCCCCTGTTTGCCTTTGGCAACGTCTGCCCAGCCCGGTTTACGCCTGCCCGGACATGCCTTAAAATAAATCTAAAACTGCTCGGGAGGCGAGGACATGGATTCCATCTTGGAAATTGTGGCCGGGATGATGGCGCTCTCCGCACGTACCGCCCCGAAGGCCTTGGGCGCGGACTTTATCGAAATCAAAATTTTGACCGGAGCGGATATCAATAAGCTGGCCGACGAAATGGAAAAATACGGGCGGGAAAAGGGCAGGCGCAATTATGATCGCGACGGCGATAATGTGCGCCGCTCCAGCGCCGTCTTGCTGCTCTCCCTTACCGATTCCGAACCCCTGGGGGCTGACTGCGGCGCCTGCGGCTTAAAATCTTGCCGCGAGATGAAAGAGGCTTTTACCGAGGGGGCTGATTTTGCCGGTCCTTTATGCAGCTGGCGTGTCCTCGACCTGGGCATTGCCCTCGGCTCTGCCGTGAAAACGGCCTCTCTCTTCAACGCCGACAACCGCATCATGTTCCGCATTGGTGTGGTGGCGCGCAGAATGGGACTCATTAGGGGCGAGATGGTCATCGGCGTCCCCATCTCCGCCACTGGCAAGAACATCTACTTCGATCGACAGTGATTCAAAAAAAGAAGCGGGAAAACAGAAGCAGGAAAAATATCCGGCACGCCGGGCCGGGAGCCCCCTTTCACATGGGACGGGCGGGCGGTGCCCGGCCCCTACACCGGGCCGGGCATGCTCGACCCATACAAACGATGCCCAATTACCTACCCATTAGTGGGACAAACAGGTACGTCCCTAGTGTCCCGGGTTTATTTAAGCTTCTCTTTGGCCAGGGCCCTGCCGATGAGCAGGCGCTGG
>JAAZIN010000136.1 GCA_012800855.1 Bacillota bacterium | reverse complement strand
GGCCGCGTTTCACTGAGCACCCCGACCAGTAGGGGACTGAAAGCGGTTCGTCGCCGCCATGAAGCAGCAGCTTTCGGGGCGTTTCACTGAGCACCCCGACCAGTAGGGGACTGAAAGGAAACACTTCCCCTTCTCCAGTTAGTAGCCATTTTCTGGTTTCACTGAGCACCCCGACCAGTAGGGGACTGAAAGATCTCGACCAGTTTCGCAGCGTGGCTTGCCGACTATATGTTTCACTGAGCACCCCGACCAGTAGTGGACTGAAAGTCTTTGAGCGGGTGCCGCGCCTGCTTGCTCGGATTCGTTTCACTGAGCACCCCGACCAGTAGGGGACTGAAAGTCATACTTTTTAAAGGGGGATTATGTAAATGCCTGCCCCGCTTTTGCAAAGAGGATAGCATCTTAAATTCCTTGGCTTCCTTTTACAAGGGAGGTAAGGGTAGGAGTATGGTTGATGGCATTAGGCAGAGCCGCATTCGCCGCCGCGGCCGGTGAGGGTTTCCAGAGCGTGGTCGAGCACCGGCTCCAGCACGGCGAAGCATTCCCGCACTCCCTTGGGGCTGCCGGGCAGGTTGACGATGAGCGTCCGCCCGCTGATGCCGGCGACGGCGCGCGAGAGCATGGCCCGCGGCGTGGCAGCGTAGCTTTCGCGGCGCATGGCCTCGGCGATGCCCGGCACCAGCCTGTCAACCACTTCCAGTGTGGCCTCGGGAGTGACGTCGCGGGGCGAGAGCCCCGTGCCGCCCGAGGTGAAGATGGCGTCCATGCCCTCTTTCACCAGGCGCCGCATTTCCGCGACGAGCGCGTCGCGTTCATCGGGCAGGATGACGCTGCGTTCAACGTCGCCCCAGGGCAGCAGCAGCTCGCCCAGCAGGGGACCGCTTTTGTCCTCGCGTTCCCCAGCGGCGCCCTTGTCGCTGACGGTGATCACGGCAAAGCGGTAGCCGGGGCGAGGCTGCAGGCTGTCGCCCGACTTAATCCTGCCGCCCTTCAGCACCTCGGCAAAGATGCCCTCGCGCGGCATGACGCAGTCGCCGGCCTGGTAGTAGATGGCGCAGCGGTCGTGGCACTCCTTGCCGATCTGGGTCACCCTGAGGATGGCCTCCGGCCCGGCCTGCAGGCGGGTGCCGACGGGGAGAGAAAGCAGGTCGATGTGGCGGGTGGTGAGGTTCTCGGCAAAATCGCCGGGGCCCACCTCCAGCCCCTTTGCGCGCATCTTCTCGATGCTCTCCATGGCCAGCAGGCTCACCTGGCGATGGGCGAAGCCAGCGTGGGCGTCTCCCTGCAGCCCCTCGCCTTTAATCAACAGCCCCTCGCCCACATCTTTCTTGCGCTCGCCCTTCCTGGCGCTGATACAGACGGCGATTATTTCACCCATCTCGTTATTCCCGGCGGAAGTGGCCGGAACGCCCTCCCTTCTTTTCGATCAGCCTGATATTCTGAATGACCATGTTCTTGTCGATGGCCTTGCACATGTCGTAGATGGTCAGGGCGGCGGCGCTGACCCCGGTGAGCGCCTCCATCTCCACCCCGGTCTGACCGGTGAGCTTCACCCTCACCCCGATCTCCACCTTGCTCTCGGCCTCGTTGAGGTTAAAATCCACCTCTACGGCGGAGATGTTCAGCGGGTGGGCCATGGGGATGAGGCGCCCCGTTTCCTTCACCGCCATGATCGCCGCCACCTGGGCCACGGCGAGGACATCGCCCTTCGCCACCGTGCCTGCCTTGATCCGGGCCAGGGTGGCGGGAGCCATGGCCACCTCCCCCGCGGCATAGGCTTCCCGGCGGGTGATCTCCTTCTCCGAGATATCCACCATCCGCGGCCGTCCGGCCTTGTCGAAGTGGGTCAGCTCTGGCTCACCCCCGGCCGGCGGGAGAAAGCGGTCGCAGATAAAGCGGGCCAGCCCGGCGGCGTCGTCGAGCCGGAAAAGGGGCAGCCCCGGCGGCAGCGGCAAGTCGGCCAGGTCGCTGGCCACGGCAATGACCCCTTCGGGAAGCAGCGGCTGCCGGTTCACCGCGCCGCGCACCACCTCGATCTTGGGATAGGGGCTGCTTTTGCCTCCCTCGATGAAGATGAAGTCGAATTCCTGCAGCTTTGACACGGCGGCGGCGGTGCCGCCGGTGGAGGGGGCGCGGCCGATGAGAATGTATTTCTCCGGGGTGGTCATACCCACAACTGCAGCCCCGGCCTGGGCAAAGCGCCAGGTGTCCTTGCCCGGGATGTCGAGGTTGTAGTGGTGCACCTCTCCTTTCAGCGCCGCCACCTTCAGCCCCCGCGCGGTCAGCTCCGCGATTAGTTTTTCCAGGAGGGTGGTTTTACCCGTGCCCGACTGGGCGGCAACGAAGTTGATAATCACGGGCGGCATGCCGCCACCTCCCTTGTTTCCTCTTAACCGCCAATTTTGGACATCCCCCGCATGGCCTGCAGGTTCAACAGGCCGGGTTTCTGCTGCGGGCTCATGCGGTGTTTTTCCGGCTTCAGGCTGACTACCCGCTGCAGCAGCTCCTGCATCGCTGCCGGGTCTCCCAGGGCCGGGCGGACGGAGTGCTCATCCTGCCAGTAGAGGCAGCTTTTCAGGTATCCCTCGGGGGTGAGCCGCAGCCGGTTGCACGAGGCGCAGAAATGGCGGCTGATGGGGTGAATCAAGCCGACGGTGCCCTTGCCCCCGGGCAGTTTGAAGGTATCCGCGGGCCCCGCGCCCTGAGGCGGCTCCACCGGCTCCAGCGGCAGCCCCATGCGGGCCGCCTGCTCCTGCACGTAGCTGAGGGGCAGGTAGTATTTATGGTGTGCCAGCCCCTGCGCGCCGATGGGCATATACTCGATGAAGCGCAGGTGGAGCTCCCTTTCCTGGGCCAGTCTCAAGAATGCGGGCACCTCCCGGTGGTTGATCCCTCTCATCAGGACGGTGTTTATTTTCACCGGCTTCAGGCCTGCCTCCAGGGCGGCCTCGATCCCGGCCAGGGCCTGGCCCAGATCGCCGCAGCGGGTGATCCGGCGATAGACCTCGGGCCTCAGGGAATCGAGGCTGATATTTACCCGCTGCAGGCCCGCTTCCTTGAGGGGGCGGGCAAATTGGGGCAGCAGGATCCCGTTTGTGGTCATGGCCAGGTCGGTGATTCCCGGCACCTTTGCTATCTCCCGCACCAGGAAGAGGAGCCCCTTGCGCACCAGGGGCTCGCCCCCGGTAAGGCGGATCTTGCTGATGCCCAAGGCGGCGCCCGCTTTCACCACTTCGAGGATCTCCTCGTAGGCCAGGATCTGGTGGTGCGGGATCTGCTTAACTCCCTCCGGGCCCATGCAGTAGATGCAGCGCAGGTTGCAGCGATCCGTTACCGAGATGCGCAGGTAGTCATGCCTGCGCCCGTAAATATCGATTAAAGCCACCTTTTCTCCTTCTCCCATGGCAATTTTTTTTATCTAGCTGGTCTTTCAGCTGGCGGCCCGGCGGCGGGCGCCTAGTTAAACAGTTTGCCGGCGTCGCGCATGCTGTAGCCGCCCAGCGCCTCCACCCTCTTTTGGAAGGCGGGATTGGTAATTATTTCCAAAATGGCCTTGCCCTCTGCGGAGCGGTAGAAGGAGGCGCTCATGAGCAGGTCATAGCGCTCCTCGCACAGGGGGACGAAGTCGAGGCCAAAGGCGCGGGCCGCCGGCAGTATGCCCAGGCCCACCCGGGCGGACCCGGCGGCCACGGAGGCGGCCACGCCCAGGTGAGTGTGCTCCTCGCGCTCGTAGCCGTATATATCAGAGGAGTCCAGCCCCGCCTGGTCGAGCAGGTAATCGAAAAGCAGGCGGGTGCCGGCGCCCTTTTGCCGGTTGACAAAGCTCAGCTTCTTGGAGGCGATGTCGGCAACACCCTTAACCCCGTCGGGGTTGCCCGGCGGCACGATCCAGCCCTGCATGCGGTAGGCCAGGTTGACCAGGCAGAGCTCTCGCCCGGGCAGAAGCTTGCGGATGTAGGGGAGATTGTAGTCCCCGCTCTCCGGGTCGAAGAGGTGCACTCCGGCCAGGTGGGCCTGCCCGTTGCCGATGGCGGCGATGCCGCCCATGCTGCCCAGGTGCGCCGACGAGAGGGTCAGGCCGGTGTCCTGCTCCCTCAGGACTGTAGCCAGGAGATCGATGATCAGGTCGTGGCTGCCGGCGGCCAGCAGGTTGCCGCGCAGCTCCGCCGCGGGGCGGTAGAGCTCCAGCTCCACCGTTTCGCCCCGCTCGTAGCCCAGCGACTCCGGCGGGATGATGAGCAGCCCGTCGGCGCGAACCAACGACATGGTCACCCCGGCGCCCCGCTCCAAGGGGTTGGCCACAAAGCGCCCGTCAACGTAGCCCACGGCCATGCGCACGTGCTCCTCCACGCCTAGCTCGGAGACGACGCGCCGCCCCAGGGTTGCAGCCAGCCTCTCCCGGGCCGGCTCGGCCTGTCCCAGGGCACGGCAGATTAAGGGCCGCACGAACCATTCCAGGCTGAGATAGGCCGAGACGGGGTAGCCGGGCAGCCCCACCGCCGGCTTGCCCGCAATTTGTCCCAGGATGGTGGGCTTGCCCGGCCGCGTGGCCACGCCGTGCACGAACACTTCGCCCAGCGCTTCGATGACATGGACGGTGTAATCTTCCCGCCCGGCGGAGGAACCGGCGAGAATGATCACCAGGTCTCCTTCCGCCGCCGCCCGCGCGGCCGCCTCTTCAAGCCTGGCCCGATCGTCGGGCACGATGGGATAAATGGTCGCCGCGGCGCCCCATTCCTGCAGGTAGGCGGCGACGACGGTGCTGTTGAAGTCGGGGATGCTGCCACGGCGGCGCTCCGCTTCGGGCGGGATGAGCTCCGTTCCCGTGGGGATGATTACCGCTTTGGGCTTGGCCAGCACCGGCAGCTCGGTAATCCCGCCGGCCAGGAGCACGCCCAGGTCCTGCGGGCGCAGCCTGTGGTAAGCCGGCAGCAGCAGTTCGCCGGCGACCACGTCTTCGCCCACGGGGCGCACATGCTGCCAGGGCGTAGCCGGGGCCAGGATCTCGATGCCGCCGCTCACGGGCTGGACATCTTCCACCTTGATCACGGCGTCAAAGCCGGGAGGCAGGGGGTCCCCCGTGTCCACCGGCTGGCAATCTTCTCCCAGGGCCAGCCGCAGCGGGTTCTGATCGCTGGCGCCGAAAGTGCGCTCGGCCAGCACGGCAAAGCCATCCATGGCCGCGGCATGGTCTCCGGGCATGGAGAGGCGGGCGAAGATGGCCTCCGCGGTGACCCTTCCCAGGGATGCTGATGTTTTAATGATTTCACGGCGGCGCGGAAGCTCTACCCTGGCGAGAAATTTCTGCCGCGCTTCCTGCCGCGGAATGTTGCTGAGGTATATTTTCTGCATGGCGCTCTCCTGCTTTTCCTTTTTGTCCTTTACTTTTCTTTCCGGCACTATTCCCACAGGAAAACTTCCACTTCTTCTCCTTCCAGCAGCCCTTCCTTTTCGGTGGGGATGACCAGGAAACCATCGGCGTGGGTAAGCATGCGCAGCATACCCGAGCGGCCGAAAACGGGGATGGCCAGGACACCGTTGCCGCCCTGCTCCAGCTTAACGCATACGTAATCCGTTCGCCCGCTGCGCGAGGGCAGGTTGCGGGAGAGGGTGGCGCGGATCGCGGGGTGAAACTGCCGCGGCTTTCTCCCCGAAAGCCGCTCCAGTATGGCCGCCCCGAAAATGGAGAAGATGACCAGGGCCGATACGGGGTGGCCGGGCAGTCCCAGGACCGGTTTGCCGCCGCAGTTGGCCAAAAGGGTAGGCTTGCCGGGCTTGACGGAGATCCCCTCCACGAGGAGGCCCGGCTCGCCCAGTGCCTCCATGGTCCGGGAGGTGAAGTCGCGCGCTCCCACCGAGCTGCCGCCCGAGAAAACGAGGAAGTCAACCTTTTCCAGAAGGCGGCGGCTCTTTTCCAGGAAATAGTCGAAGGCGTCGCGAAGAATTTCGCTTTCGAGCACCTGCGCGCCATATTTCCGGCCCAGGTAGGCCAGGGTGTGGCTGTTGCTGTCGCGGATCATGCCTGGGGGCAGCTCTGCCGTCGTGTGGGGCACGAGTTCGTTTCCCGTGGAGAGCAGCCCCATCACCGGCTTGCGGTAAACTTTCACTTCGCGGATGCCCAGGGAAGCCAGCCAGCCCAGCTCCTGCGCGCGCAGCAGCCTTCCCGCCGCCAGCGCCTCGTCGCCCCGCTGCAGGTCTTCACCCTTGCGGATGACGTTTTCGCCGGGTGCCACCTGCCGGTAGGCGTGGACCTGGTTTCCCAGCGTCTCGGTATCTTCCAGCATGATCACGGCATCGGCGCCTTCCGGGAGCATCCCCCCGGTATGGATGAGGTAGCATTGGCCTTTTTGCAGGGCCCCCGGCGCGGGCTGGCCCATCAAGATTTCGCCGGCGCATTCAAAAACAGCGGGCAGCCCCTCCTGCGCGCCGAAACTGTCCCGGGCCCTAACGGCATAACCGTCCACGGTGGAGCGATCAAAGCCGGGGATATCTTCGCCGGCGTAAACCGGTTCGGCAAGAACACGGCCCCCGGCCTCTTCCAGGGCTGCCGTTTCGGGGGCAAGGGGCTGGAACTCCTTTTCAATCAGCTCCAGGACGATATGCGGGTCGGTGACGCGCATTAATTTCATCTGGTTCACCTTTCTCATGAATAAAGGGCCGCGCTCCCGTCTCCGGTGGAAACGCGGCCTTATGCGGCGTAATCTCCTTTCCAAGCACGGGAGGCGGGGGGATTTCTCCCCCGGCCCTGACCCTATCGCCGTGGCTTGCTTACCGCTGTAGGCGATAAGGTTCGGAGCTTCTTCTACTGGTTTTACCTAGCCTGTCTGAAATTCATTATACCACTTTAAACCCGCTGCAAAAAGGTTTTGCTCACTTTCCAAAACCCGGATCTTTCTTAATAAGGATAAAGAAGCAGTCCCAGCAGCGCCCCGGCACCGATGAGGTAAAGGGGGCTCAGCCGTGGAAAGAGCATGCTGGCGGCAAAGACGCCCGCGGCGATGAGGGAGGTGCGCAGGTCAACCAGCGCCGCGTGGCCCAGCCTGATGACGGCCATGGAAATGAGGGCAATGAAAGCCGGGCGCAGGCCACTGAGAAAGCGCTCGGCGCGGGGGTCGAGAATTAGTCGTATAAGAAACTTGCCCAAGAGTAGCAAGGTTACCAGGGAGGGGGTAACCACGCCAAGGGTGGCCAGCAGCGACCCGAAGAAGCCGCCCAGGCGGTAGCCGATAAAGGTGGCTGCATTTATGGCCAGGGGCCCCGGGGTGGCTTCGGCAATGGCGACGATGTCCAGGAAACCCTCTGCCGTGAGCCAGCCGTGCCGGGCAATTATCTCCCGCTCCATCAGGGGGATCATGGCGTAGCCGCCGCCGATGGTGAACATGCCGATTTTTAAGAAAGTCCAGTAAAGGGAAAGTAAATGCATGAGTATCTAATCCACCTTGTCCCTGAAGAGAATTAACCCCATCAGTCCGCCGGCAACCAGAAGCGCAATGGGGTGGATCTTCAGCAGCAGCCCCGCCGCCAGAAAAACCGCCGCCAGGGCGATGCTGCGCCGGCGCTTAAGGATGCTGCGGCCCAGGCTTATCACGGCGGCGGCGATGAGGGCGACCACCGCCGGCCGGAGCCCGTAAAAGACAGCCTTGATGTAAACGTTGTCCTGGAAGAGGGGCAGAAAATAGGCGGCAATGGCGAGAATGACGCAGAATGAAGGAACGATTATACCCAGCGCGGCGATGATGCCGCCGGCAATGCCGCGCAGGCGCAGGCCTACCTGGATGGCGGTGTTCAGGGCCACCGCCCCGGGAAGGCTCTGGGCCACGATGAGCATGTCAAAAAAAAGGCTTTCTTCAATCCATTGCCGGCGGACGACAATTTCGCGCTGGATAATGGGCAGCATGGCGTAGCCGCCGCCGAAGGTCAATGCGCCCACTTTCAAAAAAACCAGGAATATGGATATCAAGGAGACCTTTTGCTGCTGCGCTGCCTGCTGCTGTCCGTTCAATGCAAACCCCGCTTCTAGTGCCATTTTCGCAGTTCCAGCTGCCGGTGTATAGCGCCCTAGTTGAAGATCATGGCTTGCCGTGATTCTGCTCTTCTTTCTCTAGCTGGGCAAAGACGCGCATCACCGCCTGCAGGGAGACAATGAGATTTTCTCGCTCCTCTTCAGTCAAGTGCTTGGCCAGGTTGTTGAAGCGGTAGGAGCGCCTCTCAAAAACGAGGCGGGCCAGCTGCCGGCCATAAGAGGTCAGGTTGACCCGGACGACGCGCCTGTCTTTTTCATCGCCCCGCCGCTTCACCAGGTTGAGCTGCACCAGCCGGTTCACCAGTCGCGTGGCCGCGCTTTCGGCAAGGCCCGTTTCCGCGCTCAGCTCGCCCATGGTGAGGTCGTCTTTAAAATAAAGGACCAGCAGGGCGTTGATCTGGCTCGGCGTAATCTCCAGCCCGGTGAGCTCCCTGTTCTCTTCGGCGCTGAGATAGTGCATCAGCTTGGGAAAGATGGCCTGGATGGAGGCGGTAAAATTGTCCATGTCCCGGTAATCCTTGCTCATGGCAAGCGCTCATCCTCCTGCTCTCTCATGCTCTCCTTCTGGCAAAGAGAGCGGCGTGGGGGAAGCAAAAAGCAACCAACAGGTTGATATGTCTTGTTGATATGTCTTAAGGTTAGGATATTTTTAGGGTGAAGTCAAGACGCCTTCTCCCCAGTGGCGGCCATGCCCGCCCCGCCGCTTATCCCTGCAATTCCTGCCGCTTCCGGGATCTTTTTCAAGTTGCCTTAATTTGGTATACTATTGGTAGCCTTTCTTTTCGATCATACTAGGCAGATGCAGCCTGGCCTGAAATCCAAGCACTTACGGGGGTTGAATAACCATGTTGAAAATAGTGGGGCTCACCCCGCACCCGCCGCTCATCATCCCGGAGGTGGGCCGCGATGAACTTGCCAGGGTGCAGCAGACCGTTGCCGGCATGGAGCGCCTGAGCCGGCGCATCCGCGAAGCGCAGCCCGGCTGCCTCATCATCATCACACCGCACGGCCCACTGCTGCGCGAGGGCATTGCCGTGACCGCCGGGCCACGGCTTGAGGGCGACTTCGGGGACTTCGGGGCTCCCGGGGTCAAGGTCTTCCTGGAAACAGATGCCGCCCTTCTGGAGTTGCTGCAGCGCGAGACGGCCGGTGAACCGCTGCGCCCGGTAGTCCTGGAGGCCGATATTCGCCCCTTTCGCCGCCGGGGCTTTCTCGATCACGGCGCCGCGGTGCCGCTCTACTACCTGCAGCAGGCCGGCGTCTCCGTTCCCGGGCTTCACCTCACCTACACCTTTGCTCCCAGGCGCGACCTCTATCGCTTCGGCCAGGCCCTGCGCCGCGCCGTGGAAGCCCGCGGCCTCCCTACAGCGGTAATCGCCAGCGGGGATCTTTCTCACCGCCTCATTCCCGGGGCGCCGGCCGGCTACAGCCCGCGCGGCGCGGAGTACGATCGCCTGCTGATGGAGCTGCTCCGCGAAGGGCGGGTGGAGGAATTCCTGGCCCTGGACGAAGAGCTGGTGGAAGAAGCCGGAGAGTGCGCCTACCGCTCCTTCCTAATTGCCCTGGGCATGCTTGCCGGGGAGAACTTCCAGACAGAGATCTTCTCCTACGAGGGTCCCTTTGGCGTGGGCTACCTGGTGGCGGAACTCCGCCCGGCCTCGGCCGGGGAGGAAAGGGCAACCGCCGCCGAGGAAGGGGAAAAAGAGGGCCCGGCCGATCCGGTCAAGCTGGCCCGGCAGGCGTTGCGCCATTACCTGGAGCAGGGGCATCCCCTGCCGCCGCCTGATCCCTTGCCGCCTTTCTTCTCCCGGCGGGCCGGGGTTTTTGTCTCCCTGAAAAAAGGAGGGGAGCTGCGCGGCTGCATTGGCACGGTGGAGCCCGTCCGCAAAAATCTTGCCGAGGAGATCATCATGAACGCGGTGAGCGCGGGGCTAAGGGACCCCCGCTTTCCGCCGGTGCGCCTCGAGGAGCTGGATGAAATCACCTTTTCCGTGGATGTGCTTATGCCCCCGGAAAAAATTGAGAGCGCCGCGGAGCTGGATCCGGCCAGGTACGGGGTGATTGTGCGTAGCGGGCACCGCAGCGGCCTCCTGCTGCCCGACATCGAGGGCATTAACACGGTAGAGGAGCAGATCGCCATTGCCCGGCGCAAAGCCGGCATCGGGCCCCATGAGCCGGTGGAGCTCTACCGCTTTGAAGTGCATCGCTACGGTTAAGCTGCGGCCAAGGTGATGCACTTGCAGAACCGTTCTCAAGGGAGCTGGTTTTGCCATGCCGAAGCAGGCCCTCCATTATACTAGGGAAAAAGACAAGGTTCGCTGCCTGCTCTGTCCGCGGCACTGCCTCCTCGCAGAGGGAGAGGAGGGCCTCTGCGGGGTGCGGCGGGCGGCCGGCGGCGAGCTCGTCACCGAGAACTACGCCCTCTGCGCCGCGCTGCATTGGGACCCCGTGGAAAAAAAACCGCTCTACCATTTCTACCCCGGGCGGCAGATTCTCTCCCTGGGCACTTACGGATGCAACCTGTGCTGCAGCTTCTGCCAGAACTGGACCCTGGCGCGGGGCAAGCCCTCGGCGGGGGGCGAAATGCTCACCCCCCAGCAGGTGCTGGCCATGCTGCAGCGTGAAGGTTCCCCGGCAGAGGTTCTCGGCGTGGCCTATACTTACAACGAGCCCGTGGTCTGGTACGAGTTTGTTTACGATACCGCCCGGCTGCTCCACGAGCACGGCTACCGCAATGTCCTCGTCACCAATGGCTTTATCTCCCGCGCGGCGCTGCGGGAGCTCCTTCCCTACATCGACGCTTTGAACATTGATGTCAAGGGCTTTAGCGATTCCTTCTACCGGAAGTACTGCCACGGCATGCGCCGCCCGGTCCTGGAAACGGTGGAGCTGGCCGCCTCTTCCGCCCACGTGGAGGTCACCTGCCTGCTCATCCCCACCCTTAATGACAGCCCCACGGAGCTGGAGCTGTTCACGAGCTGGCTGGCCGGGGTCAACCCCAACCTGCCGCTTCATTTTTCCCGCTACTTTCCCCAGTACAAGATGGAGCTGCCCCCGACCCCGCTGGAAACCCTGCAGGCGGCCCGGGATATAGCCCTGCAGAAGCTGCGCTACGTCTACCTGGGCAATGTGGATCTTCCCGGCGCCTCCGACACCCGCTGCCCGCAGTGCGGCGCCCTGCTCATTGCCCGCCGCTATTACCAGGTCCGCATCCTCCGCCTTGCCGGGAGCCGCTGCCTGGACTGCGGGGCTCGCATCAACATCGTGGGCGCATAAAATTGAAAGCATGAAGCGGTGCTCCTGCCTCATACTATCATTAAGGCAAGCGTAAATGCACGGGAAAAAATTTTTCCCGCGGGGCTTTTGTGCCAGTCTCGTGAAGGGATTTGCCCGCCCTAAAGAGAATTAGCTATCAAGCGGCTTATTTTATGTAACCTGTTGCCGGCAAGAGGGGACAACCATACAGTGGCCATATGGGATCGCATTGTCACGGCATTACTCCAGCTGAAAATTGATTATATTGACATCATCGATATAATCATCGTCTCTTATGTATTTTACCGCTTGATCCTGCTCATCCGCGGCACCAGGGCGGAGCAGCTCATCAAGGGGCTGGCCATCCTGCTGCTGGCCATGGTCGTCAGCGACCAGGTGGGCCTGAAAACCCTCAACTGGCTCCTGGAGAAGGCCATGACGGTGGGGCTCATTGCCATCCCCATTGTCTTTCAACCGGAGCTGCGCCGCGCCCTGGAGCAGCTGGGACGGGGCAAGATCTTTAAAAGCAGCTACTGGAACTGGGACCCCGGCGAGTTCAATCACTTTCTCGAGGAGATTACCAAGGCCGTGCCCGCCCTAGTAAAGAAGCGCATCGGGGCGCTCATCGTCGTCGAGCGGGAGACGGGCCTGAAGGAGTGGCTGGAGACGGGGATCGCCGTTGACGGGCTCATTTCTGCCGAGCTGCTCATTAACATCTTTTTTCCGCGCAGCCCGCTCCACGACGGAGCCGTGATCATCCGGGGCAACAAGATCCTCGCTGCCGGCTGCTACCTG
The DNA here is from genome assembly GCA_012800855.1 of Bacillota bacterium. GTDB lineage: Bacteria > Bacillota > Dethiobacteria > DTU022 > DTU022 > JAAZIN01. The sequence goes on along the minus strand of JAAZIN010000136.1, from coordinate 6,818 downwards.
CCTCTCACCGACGACCCTTACCTGAACAAGGAGCTGGGCACGAGGCACCGGGCGGGGATCGGCATTACCGAGCAGTCCGACGCGGTGGCGATCATTGTTTCTGAGGAGACGGGCATCGTCTCCCTGGCTCATAACGGCGCCCTGACCCGTTATCTCGACGAGAAGAAGCTGCGTCATATGCTCATCGAGCTCTGCGGCCCGCCCAAGAGCGAAGGCATAAACATAAATTTGAACTTCTGGCGGTGGAGGAACAACCGGTAACTATGGCCAGGTTTTTAAGCAGTCAAAACATATCCCGCATACTGGCCGTCTTCCTGGCAGTGGTCCTATGGCTTTTTGTCACCGGTGACAATATTACCCGCACCACGCCTGTGCGCAAGATCATCACCGGCATTCCCCTGAGCTACGAGAACCTCCAGCCGGGGCTGGCCGTGGTCAAGATGCCGCAGACCGTGGATATGACCCTGGAGGGATTGCCCGGGGACTTTGATGAGCTCCTGGCCAGCGACCTGGAGGCCTACCTCGATTTAACGGGCCTGGGCGCGGGGACCCACCAGGTGCAGGTGCGGGGGAGGGCGCCGCGCGGACTGGCACTCATTTCGCTGGCACCCCGGCAGGTGGAGGTAGTAATTGAGGAGATTACAACGGAGCTGTTCCCCGTGGAGCTTGAATTCACCGGCGAGCCTGCTCCGGGCTGGATTAAGGAAGACCACTCCTACCATCCGCTGCAGGTTCGTCTGGAGGGTCCGCCGTCGGTCCTGGAGCAGGTTGCCCGGGTGGTAGTTAAAGTAGACCTGAGCGGGAGGCACAATCTCTTTGAAACGGAGATTGCCCCGCTGCTGTACAACGCTTTAGGCGAAGAAATGAGCGGGGTGAAGGTAGCGCCTCAAAAAGTTACAGTCACCGTTCATTTCGCCCGAGCCGGTGATGAAGCTGGTGGCGGAGACGCATCTTTCCCATAAGCCCCGGCGGGCCGGGCAGGGCCCGCCTCCTTTTACCTTCCTTCCTTTTCCGGCACAAGGTAGTTCATGATCTGCTATACTTATGAGTAAGGGAGAGAGGCGCTTGAAAAAACTGTTTGGCACCGATGGAATTAGAGGAGTGGCCAACCGGGAGTTGACCCCCGAGCTGGCCCTGAGAATCGGCAAGATTACCGCCTCCCTGCTGGGGAGAGAGGAGAAGCAGCCGCTCATTTTGATCGGGCGCGATACCCGGCTGTCGGGCCCCATGCTTGAGGGCTCGCTTGTGGCCGGGATTGCTTCGGCGGGTGCCACGGCGCGCCTCTTGGGAATTGCCCCCACCCCGGCTGTGGCCTACTTGACCCGTTTCCTGGGGGCGGCCGCCGGGATTGTCATCTCGGCGTCGCATAACCCCATAGAGGACAACGGCATAAAGATATTCAACCGGGACGGCTTTAAGCTGCCCGATGAAATGGAAATGGAGATTGAAAGAATCTATTTCCATTACGATGAGCTGGGCGCCGGCCTGCCCTGCCCCGAAGGAGCCGCTGTGGGCTGCGTGGAGCATGACGACGAGCTGTGGGAGCGCTACCTGCAGTATCTTAAGAGCACTGCGGCCTCCCTGGAGGGGCTGCGCCTGGTGGTGGACTGCGGCCACGGCGCCGCCTGCCGCTCCGCCCGGGCCGTGCTGGAGCAGTTGGGGGCGGAGGTGTTCGTCATACACGGCGAGGGAGACGGCGGGCGCATTAACGTCCGCTGCGGCGCCACCGACACCGCCGCGTTGCAGTGCGAGGTGGTAAGCCGCGGCGCCCATGCCGGGCTGGCTTTTGACGGCGACGCCGACCGCCTCATTGCCGTTGACGAAAAGGGCAACGAGGTTGACGGCGACGCCATCCTGGCCATCTGCGCCCTCGACATGATCCGTCAGGGCCGGCTGCAGAAGAATACCCTCGTGGCCACGGTGATGAGCAACGGCGGCCTGGAGCTGCTGGGCGAGAAGCACGGCTTCAGCCTGCGCCGCACGGCCGTGGGTGACCGCTATGTTCTGGAAGAGATGCTCGCCGGGGGCTACAACCTGGGCGGCGAGCAATCAGGCCATGTCATCTTCCTCGACCACGCCACCACCGGCGACGGCCTGCTTACCGCGCTGCAGCTTCTTAAAGTTATGCGCGAAGCGGGCCGCCCTCTCTCCGAGCTGGCCGGGCAGCTGGAGAGGCTTCCCCAGGTCCTCTACAACCAGTCCGTGGCTACGAAAGAGGGATGGGACAGCAACGAGGCCATAGCCTCGGCTATTGAAAGCCTGCGCAGCCGCCTGGGCCGCTACGGCCGGGTCCTGGTCCGTCCCTCGGGGACGGAGCCGAAGATCCGCATCATGATCGAAGCACCTCTTCCCGAAGATAAGCTCTGGGAGGAAGCCCGCCAGCTGGCCGAGATAATTGCCCGCGAACAGGGCTAGCCCTTGTTTATATACTCAAAACATTTAAAATAATAACGAATAGTCTCCACATTCTGCCCGTCAAGCGCTATAATAAGATTGTTCATGACTACATAAGAGCCGGCGATGCGGAAAGGGGTTGTTTTTTTGCCGCTGCTCCAAGGTGAAGAGGAACTGATCCGGAAAAGTGTAGACAAGGCTTTGCGGAAGCATGAGGCCACGCGGGAAAACCTCATCCCCATCCTGCTGCAGGTGCAGGAGGCGTTGGGCTACCTTCCCGGGCTCGCCATGGAACAGATTGCCGCCGCCCTTAAAATGCCCGCGGTGGAGGTCTACGGCCTGGCCACCTTCTACAATCAATTCCGCCTGCACCCGCCCGGCAAGCACCAGGTCAAGGTCTGCATGGGCACCGCCTGCTACATGGTGGGCGGGCGCATTGCCCTGGAGTGCTTTGAGAGGCGGCTGGGCATAAAGGAGGGAGAGACCACCCCCGACCGAGAGTTCAGCCTGGAACGCGTGGCCTGCGTGGGCTGCTGCACCATGGCCCCCGTGGTTGTTGTGGATGAGCATGTGGAGGGGAAGGTGACTCCCACCCGCGTGGACGGGATCCTGCTCTCTTTTGGCAAAGCCATCGCCTCTGGGGCAGAAGCGGCGGGAAAGAAGGGAGAAGGAGCTTCATGAGGGGGAATGCCGCCGCCGTCCAGGAGCGATACTTGAAGCTCAAGGCTGGCGCCGACGCCAGGGTAAAAGCTCTTTACAGCGAGCCGGTGATCCGGGTGGGCACGGCCACCTGCGGCATCGCCGCCGGCGCCCTGCCCGTAAAAGAGGCTTTTGCCAGGGCCGTAGAGGAGAAGGGCCTGCCGGCAAAGGTAATCGAGGTGGGCTGCATGGGCCACTGCTACGCCGAGCCGCTGGCGATTATCTCCAGGCCTGGCTTTCCCTCCCTCTGCTACGGCTATCTGGATGCGGAGCTGGCCGCGCGGCTGGTTGAAGACTTCCTTATTAACGACGATCCCTGCTATGAATTCGCCCTGGTGGCGCTGGAGCCCAACGATGTCTTCCCCACCTTCAGCGACTTCCCCCGCGGGGTCTACGAGCAGAAAATTGTTCTCGAGCACTGCGGCTTCATTGACCCCGGGGATATCGACCACTACATCGCCCGGGGTGGCTACGGCGCCCTTGCCGCCGCGCTGGGGAAGAACCCGGCCGAGGTGCTGGAGGCGGTGAAGGCGTCGCACCTGCGCGGCCGCGGCGGGGCCGGCTTTCCCGCGGGCTTGAAATGGGAAGCCGCCGTGAAGGCGGGCTCGGGGGAGAAATATGTCATCTGCAACGCCGATGAAGGCGACCCGGGGGCCTTCATGGACCGAGGCATCCTCGAATCTTGCCCCCACCAGGTCATCGAGGGGATGCTCCTCTGCGCCTATGCCGTGGGCGCGGAGAAGGGCTACTTTTACATCCGCGCCGAGTATCCGCTGGCGGTGGAGCGGGTGCGCCGGGCCCTGGAGCAGGCGCGGGAGAAGGGGCTGCTGGGCAAGGACATCCTGGGCAGCGATTTTAGCTGCGAGCTGGAGATCTTTCAAGGTTCGGGGGCCTTCGTCTGCGGCGAGGCCACGGCTCTGGTTCGCTCCATGGAGGGGAAGATGGGCATCCCGGCGACGCGGCCGCCCCGCCTGGCCGAGGCGGGCTACCGCGGCCGGCCCACGGTGCTGAACAATGTGAAGACCTTTGCCTACGTCCCGCCCATTCTCAACAGGGGCGTGGAATGGTTCAGAAGCATCGGCACGGAAGACAATCCCGGCACCGCCGTCTTCTCGCTGGTGGGCAAGGTGGCCCATACCGGCCTGGTGGAGGTGCCCATGGGGACAACCCTGCGCCAGCTCATTTATGACGTGGGGGAGGGGCTGGCCAACGGGAAGGCCTTCAAGGCGGTGCAGATCGGGGGGCCTTCCGGGGGCTGCCTTCCCGAGTCCGCGCTTGACATACCCATCGATTTCGACTCCCTGCAGGAGGCGGGGGCGATCATGGGCTCGGGAGGACTGGTCGTCCTCGACGAGGACGACTGCATGGTGGCCATTGCCCGCTATTTCCTGGAATTCACCCAGCAGGAATCGTGCGGCAAGTGCACCTTCTGCCGCCTGGGGACGAAGCACATGCTGGACATCCTGACGCGGATTACCGAGGGCCGCGGCGAGCCGCAGGACCTGGAGATACTGGAGGAACTGGCCGAGGAGGTCCGCGCCGGCTCCCTCTGCAACCTGGGGGCCACCGCCCCCAACCCCGTGCTCACCACCCTGCGCTACTTCCGCGATGAATACGAGGCCCACATCTTTGAAAAGCGCTGCCCGGCGCTGATGTGCAAAGAGCTCATCGTCTACTACATCGAGCCGCAGAGGTGCAGCAAGCTCTGCAACGTTTGCGTGGGCAGTTGCCCCGTCGAGGCCATCTATACCCGGGAGGACGGCCTCAAGGCCATTGACCAGGAGAAATGTGTCAAGTGCGACAACTGCTTGAAAACCTGCCCCCCCGACTACAATGCCGTGATCAAGCTCTCGCCGCCCGGGCTGCTGGCGGAGAAGGAGGGGAAGCGCCCGTGAGCAAGGCGGTAACCATATTCATTGACGGCCGTGAAATTAGCGCCTTCGAGGGGGAGAAGCTGCTCTGGGTGGCCTTGAGAAACGGCATCTACATTCCCAACCTCTGCGCCATCAGGGGGAAGAAGCGCCCTTCAGGCAGCTGCCGCCTCTGTTACGTCCAGGTGGAGGGACGATCCGAGCCGGTTACCTCCTGCACCCTGCCTGTTAAAGAAGGCCTCTCCGTGCAGACGAGGAGCCCCCGGGTGGACCGCCTGGTGAGGAGCGCCTTTGAACTGCTCCTCAGCCATCACCGGCTGGACTGCCGCAGCTGCGCCAAGAGAAAAAGCTGCGAGCTGCTGAAGCTGGCCAAAGAGAGAGGCTTGAAAATGAGGCTGAGCCGCCTGGCGCCCCTGGAGCATGAATGGCCGGTGGATGACAGCGCGGAGACTTTTGTCTTTGACCGCAGCCGCTGCGTTCTCTGCGGGCGCTGCGTCTGGATCTGCCGCGAAGTGGCCCGGGTGGGTGCCCTGGGCTTCTCCCGCCGCGGCATCAGGCGGGTGGTGACCACCTTCCAGGATGTGAGCATGGCCCAGTCCCGATGCACCGAGTGCGGCCTCTGCGTGGAAGCCTGTCCCAGCGGTGCCCTCTATTTCAAGGAGGGCAAGCAGCCGGCCGCAGCGGGGCAGAATCTCTCCCGCGGCGGATAGCCCTGCCGGCCTTCCCTTGAAGGAAGCGGAAAAATTTACTATAGTATTGGGGGAGGGCCTGCTTGAAAGGCCCTGCCGCCTTTTTAAAATCAAGTAACAAGGGTGTAGATTCGTTGACCGCATCGAAGATTGCCTACGTCATTGATTTTGACGGCACCGTCACGGAGAAGGACCTAACCTCGGCCGCGGCCCGCCACTTTGGGAAAGAGCATTATTTAGCCTGCAACGAGGCCTACAAGCGGGGCGAGTTCGGGATGAAGGAATGGCTGGCCCGCATGTCGGCCATCCTACCTCCGGACCCGGCCGAATTGATGGCATTTGCCCGGGCCAGGGCGGTCCTGCGCACCGGATTGAAGGAATTCCTGCAGCACGCTCGCTCCATGGAGCGTCCCGTCTACATTGCCAGCGACGGCTTTGGCCTGTATATCGAGCCCATTTTGGAGATGCACGGCTGCCGGGAATACGTGGCCGGGATTTACTGCAACCGTATCCGCTCTCGCAACGGCCGCATCGAGACGATAACGCCCCATGCCCACGCCAGCTGCCCCGTCTGCGGCAACTGCAAGGCCTCCCACGTCATGGGGCTGCAGGAGAAGGGCTGCCGGGTCATTTACGTGGGCGACGGGATGAACGACCGCTTCGGCGCCGCCTACGCCGATGCCGTTTTTGCCCGTGACCGCCTCGCCCAGATCTGCACTGCCGCAGGCATTCCCTTCCAACCCTGGAACGATTTTTACGATATCATCGAAGCCGGCGTCCCGGTAAAGAATAACCACGGGCGAAAGTTCTGCAACCCCGCGGGAGAGGGCTTTTACAAAAACTCCCCCCTTGAAAGGGATGGCGGGAGGTTTTAAATGGGAGGCTTTCACTCCCACCCAATGTGCCCTCTCCTTTGCAAAAGCCACTATAACTCCCCCTTGAAAAGGGGGACCGGGGGGTTTTAAAAGTAGAGCCCGGCCTTGTTCAGCTAAACCTAAACCGGTTATCGCAGCCGATTATCGCGGTTTGTTATCTGAAGGCGTAGACATAATGGTAGTGCTGGCCTCGCTTTGCAATGACGTGGGTTATAATGGGTAAAACCATTAAAGAGCCACATACAAAGGAGGCCAGTACAATGGATTATACCACGTTTGTAGGGATGGAT
>JAAZIN010000135.1 GCA_012800855.1 Bacillota bacterium | reverse complement strand
GTGCTGCGGCGCATCGAGGAAGCGGGGGCGCTCATCCTGGGTTCGCCCATCTATTTCGGCCAGGTCACCGGAGGGATGCGCTCCTTCTTGGAGCGGCTGCTCTTCCCCTACCTGCGCTACAGCCGGGAGAAGCGCTCCCTTTTTCCCCGGAAAATGGACACGGCCTGGATCTACACCATGAACTGCCCGGAAGCGGATCTAAAAGCGGTGGGCTATGACCGCCTCTTTGCCGAAAACGAGAGGCTGCTTAAGATGATCTTCGGCGGCAGCTTTTTTACCCTAACCAGCCACGAGACCCTGCAGTTTGCCGATTACGGCAAGGTGGATGCGGACATGTTTGATCCCGCCGCGAGAAAGGAGCGCCATGAGCGGATATTTCCCCGGGAATGCGAGCGGGCCTATGAGCTGGGCGCACGCCTGGCACAAAACATATCGCGGGAAAGCCCCAGTTGACAGGCATCACCGGTACCACTCATCAGGTTTTGGCGGTGTCCTTGGAACGTAGAAAAGGCGGCGGGGACGGTAACTGTCTCCCCCAGGCTCGAGTTTCTTAAAATATTATGTTATGATCCGGAAAAGCGGTATGGCCATAACCTTGGGTGGGGTTTTATTTTTTACGGGAGGTTTGTCATGGACAAGAAGGGAACCGTTATTATAGTTGGCTTGTGCATCGTCGTGCTCCTCCTTTCCTGCATCAACCTGGCATCCATTAGCAGGCTAAACAGCCGCCTCGCCGAGCTGCAGGGGCACCTTGATGCCCTGCGCACCGAGATGCACGCTGAGCTCAGCGGAATAACCCACACTGTCCAGGAGATGGAGGAGCAGTCCCGCTGGTGGGAGCCCGGAGAAATTGAAATAATGGAAGTGGGCCCGGGGCAGGCCTCGGTAAAGTTAGGATGGTATATAAAGGAGTACCGGGCCGGGAGCAAGGTCTTCATCAATTACCGCCTACAGGGCGAAGAGCAGTACACGGCCCTGGAAGCAGAGGAGGGCAGCGGAGGTTATTTTTATGCCATCCTGGATCTAGAATTCCGCCCCCAGCCGCTGTGGACACATATTTTTTCCCGCAGTGAGCACGGCTTGGGAAGCGTTCCCGGCGAGGACAAAAAAATAGCAGGCTCGGATTCTGAGCCTCGACTGCAATACGAATATTACCTGTCCATCCTGGAGGGTGATGCAATTAGGGTTGGAAACGTGGAAATCCTCTCCCTGGATAAACTGTCCTACACGTATTACAGCTTTCTTCAGAGCTATACCGAGGTGGAGAAAGACCGCGTCTACGTCCATCTGCAGGAGGAGCTGGATATGCACCCGCGCCATACCTTGCGCGAAGTCTGCCTGGAGCTTTGCAAGGGCGGCGGGGTGGTGAAAAAGGTGTTCCTTCAGGAAAGCGAGGGGCCGGATAAGGTCATGGAATGGGAAGCTGAGGCCGGGGTTAAAGCGGGGGAAGATTACGACTACCTCCGCCTTGTGGTTACCTTCAGCGACGGCAACTCTTTTTTAAGGTCAGAAAGCCTGTAACAAGAGCTGCTGCCTGAAGTTTAGTTTAGCCGGGCTGCTGCCACCGGCGTTGCTTCTTCCCGCAGGCAGCTGGAAAAAAGAAATACTTGTAAGACATCCTAAGATCAGCTATATTTATACAACCGGCATTCATTTATTTATATTTTTTTATTTTCTTACTTTTGGAGGTGCAGCATGAAGAACAGGCCATTGTACG
>JAAZIN010000020.1 GCA_012800855.1 Bacillota bacterium | reverse complement strand
CGCTGTGGGGCAAGCCCTCCTTCGAAGCCGCTGATACCCTGAAGGCCTCGCTGGGCAGCGCGGCAAGCGTGCTCACCATCGGCCCGGCCGCCGAAAACCTGGTTTCCTTTGCCACGCTCATCACCGATGACGGCGCCTCCGGGGCCAGCGGCCTTGGCAGCGTGATGGGTTCCAAGAAGCTCAAGGCCATCGCAGTCGGCGGCAGCAGGAGACCTGCCGCCGCCGACCCGGAGAAGCTGCGCGAGCTGGCCCGGCAGATCCATCAGCTCAGAAAGGACACCTGGAAAGGCTGGCATGAAAACATACCGGGCAAGACCAGGCCGCGCCCCTGCTACGGCTGCCCCGGCGGCTGCTTCCGCAAGGCCTACCAGGAAGGCGGCCGGAGCTACAAGTTCTTCTGCCAGGCGGTGCATGTTTACTGGGCCGCCGCCCATGAATACGCGGAGAACGGAACAGACACCGCCCTGCTGGCCATGCGGCTCTGCGATCATTACGGGCTCGACACCTCGGTGATGCAGCCCCTGATCAACTGGCTGGCGCTGTGCTACCGCGAAGGCCTCCTTGGAGAAGAGGAGACGGGGCTGCCTCTTTCCAAAATCGGCAGCGCGGAATTTATTGAAAAGCTGACGCGCATGATTGCGCTCAGGGAAGGCTTCGGCAATCTCTTGGCCGCCGGCACTCTCCAGGCCGCCGAGGCCATCGGCCCCCGGGCGGTGGAGCTCACCGGCCTGGAGGTGTCCACCCCCGCCGGCGAAACGCGCGACTACGATCCCCGGCTCATTCCGGCCAACGCCCTCCTCTACGCCACCGAGCAGCGGCGTCCCATCAACCAGCTGCACGAGATGGCCCACGCCCTCTGGCTGTGGCTCAAGTGGTGGCGCAAGGACGAGGACGGCTTCGCCTTCCTCTCCTACGACGACCTCGTCACGGTGGCCGAAAATTTCTGGGGAGGCCCTGCGGCGGCCGATTACACCACCTACGAGGGGAAGGCGCTGGCCGCCAAGAAAATCCAGGACCGCTCCTACGCCAAGGAAAGCCTCATCCTGTGCGACTTCCTCTGGCCGGTGATCTGGGTCCGCTTCGCCGACAGCCATGCCGGCGATCCCACCCTGGAGAGCCGTCTTTATTCAGCCATCACCGGCCGCGAAATAGATGAAGCCGGCCTCAACAAGATGGGCGAAAGAATTTTCAACCTGCAAAGGGCGATCATGCTCCGGCAGGGGTGGGGCGGCAGGGAGGGAGACAGGCTCCTGGACTTCCACCACGACGAGCCGCTGCCGCCCGTCTTCTACAACCCCGACTGCCTCGTCCCGGGGAAGGACGGCCGGGTCGTTTCCAAGAAGGGCAACAAGGTGCGCCGGGAAGACTTTGAAAAGCTGAAGGACGAATACTACGCCCTGCGCGGCTGGGATGCCGCCGGCCTGCCCACGGAAGCCAGGCTCAAGGAGCTGGACCTGGCCGATGTCGCCGCCGACTTGGAAGCCCGACGTTTGCTGGGCCGACAGCACTGATGCGCTCAAGCGCGCGGCACGCGGCGAAGCCCGCCTTTAGCGCCCGTCGGCAACCCGGGCGACCATGAGCCCGCTGCCGGCGAGGAGAGCGATCATAATTATAAAGGAAATGACGTAAGAACCGGCAAGATCATAGAGAAAGCCGGGAATGTAGGAGCCCAGGGTGCCCCCCAGGTGATGGGCTATGGAGACATAGCCGAAAACCATCCCCACAGAAAGGTCCTTGAAATGGTGGGCGCAGAGCGAACTGGTGGGAGTGATGGTGGCCCGCTCGGTCAAGCCGTAGACCACGGCAAATAGAAGCAAGCCCGCCGGGTGGTCCAGGAGTGTGAAGAGCAGGAGAAAAATGGCCGCCCGGAGCCAGTAAACAGCCGTCAGCAGCCTGGAGCGGTTGAACCTGTCCGAAAGGGCGCCGGCGCCAATGGTGCCCGCAATGTTAGCGGCTGCAATTAAGCTGTATGCGGCGGCAATGAGGACGGCGCTGTATCCTCTCCCCTCCGCGTAGGGGATGAAGTGAGTGCTGGTAAAGCCTACATCGGTAAAGCCGCAGACAAAGTAGGGCAGAGCCAGGTACCAAAAGATTTTATTGCGGAAAACGGAAAAAGGAGAAGCTGCGGCGGTGCGCTGCGGCGCCGGGTCCGGTTCCGGGCCCGGATTTCTTCCCTCCGCCCCGTACGGAAGCAAGCCCAGGTCCTCCGGCCTGGACTTGAGGAAAAAGTAACACAGGGGCCCCACCAGCAGTATGCCCAGCCCCAAAACGCTCAGCGCAAAGCGCCAGTCGTAATGGTCAATCAAAAATATGCACAGCGGCCCCATGACCATCTGCCCCACGGACATTCCTGATAGCACCAGCCCCAGGACCGCTCCCTGCTTTTTTTCAAACCAGCGAGCCACTACCGCCGTCGCCGTGACGGGTGATGCGCCGACCATGCCTATGGAGGCAATCAAGCCGTAGGTAATAATGAGCTGCCAAAAATCAGTGGCCAGGGAGGAAAGATAGAGCCCGCCCCCGGTAAGAAGAATGCTGGCCGTAAGCACGAAGCGCGCGCCCAGTTGGTCGGTTGCTCTCCCCACTACAGGCTGAAAAAATATAAAGGTAAGGTAGCATAAACCGGAGACCAGGGTGATCTGGGACCTGCCGGCCGAAAAATCAAGCTCCCAGGAGGCGACGAAAGCCCCAATGGCCGAACGGATGCCAAAGGTAATGCAGAGGCAGATAAAAGTTATGGCGATGACAATCCAACCGTAGAAGAGGGCACCATCTTTTTGGCGATCGTTCAACGAACAGGCTTCTCCTTCCCCGTGATGAGATCTTCTGGCGGGCCAGATTTTTAGTAAATGGCCCTTTTAACCGCGGGCTGCAACTTGGATACAATTACAGTTAAAAGGGCCAAACTTCATTGCAAGCTGAAAGATGTTGTTAGCCAGGCCTATTCGGGAATGGCCATGTCCTTGCCGCCTTGCGGGCTCTGCTTGGCTTCAGGATAGTAGCGCTCCATGAATTCGCGCATGATGATAACCTGCTTCGCCATGGCCCGGCCTTCAGCGGCGCCGGTAATCTCGCCGTGCGCGCTGATGGCGCTGTTGCCCGACTTCAGGTGGATGGGAGAGCCTACCCGCACTATCTCAGGCGCCTCGTAGAAGCGGATGAATCCGCCCGACGCCGGCGGGTTGTCGGTGTGTACATCCAGAGGCACGTTTACCGCCGCGCGCAGTGCCGCCACCATCGGCAGGGTCATGTCGCGCACGGGGTTGATGGAGTCGGCCCCGAGCTGCTCCAGCACCTTGAAGCTGGCAGGGTTGCCGTGGCCGCAGTGCGCCGAAACCTTGAAATGCATGTTCTTGGGCAGCTTGCCCGCCTTGCGCATTTCATTCAGCACCCAGAGCAGGCCTTCGTCGTAAACGAGGATGCCGCGCACGCCTAGCTCGGCCACGCGCAGGACATCTTCCACCGCCCTGACCACCTGCTCCATGCCCCGCAACCGGTAGCCGATGCGGACACCCTGCGCGGAAAGCCTGGTAGCGCTGGTGTCATAGGTGGCTCTCGGGCCCACGGAGATGTTCAGCTCCACACCCTTGTCCTTGCAGATGGCCACGTATTCCTTCAGTTCCCTGGTGGTATGCCGGAAAGCACCGTAGGTTTCATCGACGCGGTTGATATAAACTCCCTCTTTTTCCGCTGTCTCCAGAAGCGCCTTCAGAGCCTCGGCGGAGTTGACCGTGGGAACCTCGAGACGATAATGGCAGCCGTCGGGGAAAGTCTTGCCGGATGTGGGCAGGTCATAACCATCTCCCGAGGGAAGGCCCAGGCTGGCTAAAAATTCTCTTGTGCTTTTGAACAACAATTGGAACACCTTCCTTTTATTAATTTTGAGCGTTTTCTATAGCCTCATTTAGCAATTTATATGCCAACCCTTGAGGCCATCGAAAAGAACTTTTGCTTCTCTCTCCCGAATAGAATCATTTCATTTTGAAAGAGGAGTCTTTCATTTATAAAGGCCAGCTTGTAATGCTTACTCCTCCACCTCTTCCTCATCGACCTCTTCTATGGCCTCCTGGGGGCAAAGGCTGGCGCAAACACCGCAACGGGCGCACTTTTTAGGATCGATGTAGGCAACGTCTTCTTCCGTCATGGAGATGGCTTCTTCGGCGCAGGAGTCCATGCACGCTCCGCAGCCGATGCAGATATCCTTGTTTACCTTGTAGGCCATGGTTATACCTCCGTTTACTTGCGATGCGCCTTCAAGGGGGGCGCATAGGCCCAGACCAGCTTCAAGGGCACGTTTCCAGTGTTGATAATGGTATGTTCCACGCCCGGCGGAGAATAAATGGCCGAGCCGGCTTTCAGGGGATATTCCTCGCCGCCCATGATGAGCTTTCCTTCTCCCTGGATGATGAACATGGCTTCCTCTTCATTCTCATGGCAGTGAGGGGGAATCTGGCTGCCCACTTCGGTGATGTTCACCCCCATGGAGATGCGGGTGGCGCCGGTG
>JAAZIN010000134.1 GCA_012800855.1 Bacillota bacterium | reverse complement strand
CCAATGCCTGGGCAGGCTTTTTTTGTGCTTAGGTTAGTGATATAATATAGTCCGATATTTTATTTTGCCCCTGGCCGGGAAAGGCAGAGCAGTAAGGAGGAGAGGGATCTGGCAAAGAAAGAGAAAACCGCAAAGCAGCTTAAAAGACAGCGCAAAAAAAGACGCAGAGCCAAAAAGAGAAAGAGATTGAAGGGCCGGACCTAGGCGGGACTGACTTTTCCGGCGTTAGCGTAGAACTAGAGAAACAGTTGCTGGAATAACAGCAGCTGCCAGCGCATACTTCCCCGGCGCAGCAGCCGGCAGGATTAATCATGGCCTATTATCTTTTTCCGTAACTACGGTTACGGTTTTTTCTTATGGCCCGTTCCGGCATCTTGGGGCGGCGCCAGGCCAGTGTTTTTGAAATATTCGCACCCGATTGGCAGGTGGTAGCGCAGTGAAAGTGCTTGTCAGCGACCCTCTCTCTCCGGAGGGGATTGCACTGTTGAAGCAGCATTGCCACGTGGATCACATCACCGGCCTCAGTGAGGCGCAGCTGGTAGAACGCATCGGTGATTACCATGCCCTGGTGGTGCGCAGCGGGACCAGGGTTACCGCGCCGGTGATTGACGCGGGCAAAAATCTACGCGTCATCGGAAGGGCCGGGGTGGGGGTTGACAATATCGACCTGGAGCGGGCCACGGAGCGGGGCATCATCGTGCTCAACGCGCCGGAGGGGAACACCATTTCCGCGGCGGAGCATACCATCGCCATGCTCACCTCCCTGGCCCGGAATATCCCCGCGGCGGACCAATCCTTGAAGAGCGGCCGCTGGGAAAGGAGCTCCTTCATGGGGGTGGAGCTTCACAAAAAGACCCTGGGGATCATCGGTCTGGGCCGGATCGGGGGAGAGGTGGCCAAGCGGGCCCGGGCCATGAACATGAACATCCTGGCTTATGATCCCTACATCTCCGCGGAACAGGCGGAAAAAACAGGAGCCGTCCCCGTGGACCTGGAGCAGCTGTTAAGGGAGTCTGATTTCATCACCCTGCATCTTCCCTGCAACAAGCAGACCTATCATCTCATCGGGGCGGAAGAGCTGGCCATGATGAAGGACGGCGTGCGCCTGGTGAACTGCGCCCGCGGAGGGCTCATTGATGAAGAGGCCCTCTACCAAGCCCTTCTTTCGGGGAAGGTGGCCGGAGCGGCCCTTGATGTTTTCGAGCACGAGCCGCCCCATGAAAGCCCCCTGCTGAAGCTGCCCCAGGTTATCGCCACGCCTCACCTTGGCGCCTCCACCAGGGAGGCCCAGGTTAACGTGGCCGTGCAGGTAGCGGAGCAGGTGGTCCTGGCCCTGCGGGGCGAACCGGTGGTTTCCGCGGTGAACATGCCGGCCATGCCGCCGGAAGTGATCTCGGGCATAAAACCTTTCTTCCCCCTGATGCGGCTGCTGGGCGGCTTTTATATACAGCTTTACGGCGGGCGGCTGGAGGAGATTGAGCTTTACTACGGCGGCGCGGTGGCCGAGTATCCCGTTGCCCCCCTCACCACGGCCTGCCTCATCGGTCTTTTTTCCCACATCCTTGGCGACCAGGTCAACTTCGTCAATGCACCCCACATAGCCCGCAGCAGGGGCATACGGGTGCGCGAATCGGTTAGCAAAAACATAGAAAACTTCACCAACCTGGTGTTGCTCACGGTAATGGCGGGCGGCAAGAAACACACCATTGCCGGCACCCTGTTCAACCGCACCGATATGCGCATTGTCCGCATCGGGGATTACCGCATTGAAGTGGTCCCCTCGCCGTACATGCTGCTGTGCACCTACATCGACAAGCCGGGTGTAATCGGCCGCGTGGGCACCTTCCTGGGCAACAACCACATCAATATCGCCGGTATGCAGGTGGGGCGCCGCTCCGCCGGCGGCGAGGCCATGATGGCGCTCCAGGTGGATGAGCAGATCACGCCCGAGCTCCTGCGCCGGCTGGCCCAGCTGGAAGGTGTGTTAACGGCCCGCTTTGTCCATCTCAACGACCGGGACCTCTCCATGGAGGTCAATTACACCCGGGAGTTATAAGCAGCCCGCGACGGGGGATATATTGATTCTTGATCACTGAGAGGAGGTTGGGCGGTGCCTCTGTACGAGTTCTACTGCCCGCAGTGCCGCAAAAAATTCGAGGAGCTTTGCCGCACCTCACAGGAGAGCGTTCCCTGCCCGCACTGTGCCGCTGCATCGAAGCGGGTGCTCTCCACCTTCCGCACCGCGAGGGGAAGCTCGGGCAATGGCGGCAGCGCTTCGGGCGGCTGCGGCGGGTGAAGCAGCAAAAATTGCAGCAGTTGCTGACCTAAACCCCTTTTCTACAACAGGCCCCTTCGCCCTCTTAAGGAGGCGAAGGGGCCTGTTTGTGCATATCTTGCCGCTTCGGGGGGGAAAGATAAACTGTCCTTCATTTTCCTTTGCGAACAAAGGCGGGTGCGGCCATGTACGCAAGAGCCCCCGGAATCATGCTCGTGGTTGTGGTTACCGCGGTCATCTACCTTATCCTGCTTCACCGGGTGCTGGACCGGCTGCGCATGGACAAGAAGACGGCACTGATCCTGGTGGCCCTCATGTATGTAGGCGGCTTTCTTCCCTCCCTGCCGCTGGGGGGAGGGCTGGCCCTTAACGTGGGGGGGATGGGCATCCCCCTGGGCATATGCGCCTACCTGGTGATCAAGGCCCCTGGGAAAGAGGAGAAGCTGCGCGGCCCGCTGACCGCCCTTGCGGGGGCGGCCCTGGTCTGGAGCCTGGATCGCCTTCTGCCCATCAACCCGGGTTCCCTGGGCTACGAACTCGATCCCCTCTACCTGCCGGCTGCGGCGGCGGGACTCATTGCCTATCTCCTGGGCCGATCGCGCCGCTCCGCCTTCATTGGCGGGATCGGCTCCATTTTTTTAATGGACCTGAGCTCCTGGGCCGAAAACATGATCCGCGGCTTCCGCTACATTCCCGTGGTCCTGGGCGGCGGCGGGGTTTTTGACGCCGCCCTGGTTGCCGGCGTCGTGGGAACCCTTCTTGCTGAAGTGATTGGCGAGGTGAAAGAGCGCCTCAGCGGAGGCCCCCGCGAGGAAAAATGAACATGGAGCTTTGCCTCCCGTAAGGATGCGATATGGCGATGCGGAAACTTAACCTGGCCCTGCTTGCAGCTTTGCTCATGGCGGCCTGCTGCCTGGCGCCCGCTTCTCCGGGCAAAGCGGCCCCCCTGCTCGATGATGAGCTGACCCCGGAGGAGCTGAAAAGGGGACGCTATTTTTACATGATCGACGAGAGAGGGCGCACCCTCCTGGTCACCGGCCACCGCCTCAGGGAGGGAGACCGCTATCTCACTTCGGAAAACGATCTTTACGAAGTCGTTGACGTTGAAGGCTACCTGGCGCGGGCCCGGTTCGTGGAAAAGGTGCGCCTCATAGAACCCCCGGGGCTTTCCGCCGCCCCGGCGGGGCTTCTGCCCGTGCAGGGGCGGGAGAGGCCGGCCTATAAAATTGCCATCTACCACACGCATAATGCGGAGTCCTATGTCCCCAGCGACGGGACGGAAAGCATCTACGGCCCGGGGGGCATCCACGACGTGGGCCTGGCCTTTAAGGAAGCCCTGGAGAAAAAGGGCATTGAGGTTCTTTATTCCGACCAGCTGCACCTGCCCCACGATCGCGGCGCCTACCGCCGTTCCCGGGTTACCGCGCTGCGGCTGTTAAGGGAGCGGCCTGACGCCATTTTCGACGTGCATCGCGACGCCGCTCCCTGGGAGGCATACGCACTTGAGCTGGAGGGGGAGCCGGTGACGCAAATCCAGATCGTGGTGGGGCTGAGCAACCCCGGCACGGCCACGAACCAGCAGTTTGCCTACGATCTGAAAGGCTACGCCGACCGCCTTTACCCGGGCCTCATCCATGGCGTATTGCTTATCTGGGGCAGCTACAACCAGGACCTCTCGCCGCTGGCCCTGCTGCTGGAGGTGGGGGCGCATACGAATACGAAGGAATCGGCGCAGCGGGGCATTGCCCGCTTTGCCGACGTGGTCTCCTATTATTTTTACGGCCCCTCCTTTTTGCGGGACAGCAGGATAGCGCCGCCGCAGCAACTGCCGGATGACGCCCCCGCCGGCCGGAGCAGCTACGGCATCATGCGCGCCGTTTCCGGTACTGTGGTCAGCCTGCTGCTGGCGGCCCTGGGGGCGGCGATGGGCTTCTACTACCTGAACAATCCCGGCGCCCTGGAAGAACTGCTCCACTGGTGGAAGGCCTTCCCCGAAAGGGCGGCCTCTTCCGCCCGGCAGTGGCGCGATTACCTGCAGGATCTGCCGGAGAAGCTGCAACTTGCCCGCCGCCTGGCGCCCTTCAACCTGCGGGCAGCCTGGCGGCGGCTGCGCCGCGAGGGGCAGATTATTCCCCGCCTCCTGCAGGCCTTCCTCTCGAGCCTGCTGCTGCTGGGGAGCCGAATGCTGGCTGCGGCGGTGCGCCTATGGCAGGAGGCCCCCCAAAACCTGCGCCGCTCCTGTCAGGAGTTGCGCCGGGAGAGCCGGATTCTGCCCGGGCTGCTGCGCGACGATATTGCCGCCTTAAGCGAGGCTGCCGGCCGCCTGGGGAGCCGGGCGGCTGCAGGGGCGCGGGATGCCGCCGGCAGGTTGAGAAGGGCCTGGAGGGAAGCGAAAGAAGAAGGGGAAACACTAATCAGGCTGCTCCGGGAAGCCCTCTTCCTGCTCCGCAGGCGCCTGCGCTCTTAAGCGGTTCCTTCGTTTCATTTTCCTTGCTCCTTGGCCGGGGCCAATCCTGCGCCCATTCCACGCGCCGGCCGGCGAAGCCCGCCGCGCATCCCCTCCTCCCTCCTGCGGCTGTCCACTCTTTTTTTCTGCGGGCTTGCCCTGCAGCAGGGAATAGGGGAACGGTGGTAGAATCCATTCCAGGAATGTTTTTACCCAACAACGAGGCAGCAAGGTTAAATAATGGAGGGCGCAGATGACAAAATACATTTTCATCACCGGCGGAGTCGTTTCATCACTGGGGAAAGGGATAACGGCGGCTTCTTTGGGCTGCCTGCTGAAGAACCGGGGGCTGAAGCTGACCATCCAGAAATTTGACCCCTATATCAATTACGATCCCGGGACCATGGGGCCGCACCAGCATGGCGAGATCTTTGTCACCGAGGACGGGGCGGAAGCCGACCTGGACCTGGGCCACTACGAGAGGTTTATCGATGAAAATTTAACCAAGGACAACGATATCACCACGGGCAAGATCTACTGGTCGGTCATCGAAAGCGAGCGCCAGGGGCTTTACCGGGGGCAGACGGTCCAGGTGATTCCCCACATTACCGATGAAATAAAGCGGCGCATGCAGATTATTGCCCAGAAGAGCGATGTGGACGTGGTCATTACTGAAATCGGGGGCACCGTTGGTGACATTGAAAGCCTTCCCTTCCTGGAAGCAATCCGCCAGCTGCGCTACGACCTGGGCTGGGAAAATGTCCTCTTCATCCATGTTACCCTCGTCCCCTACCTGCCCATGTCGGGCGAACTGAAAACAAAGCCGACGCAGCACAGCGTCAAGGAGCTGCGCTCCATCGGTATCCAGCCCGACATTATTATCTGCCGCACCGAACATCCCCTGGGCGACGATGTTAAGCGCAAGATAGCCCTCTTTTGCAACATCAAGCCGCACGAGGTGGTGGAGAACCTGGACGCCCCTTCCATCTACCAGGTGCCGCTGCAGCTGCAGCGGCAGGGCCTGGATCGGATGGTCGTGGAGAAGCTGCAGCTTGACTGTGCCGAAGCGGAGATGAGCGCCTGGGAAGAACTGCTGCGGAAGATGAGCTCCTTGAACGATGAAGTGGAAGTGGCCCTGGTGGGCAAGTACGTGCCCTATCCCGATGCTTACCTTAGCGTAAACGAGGCCCTTTTCCATGCCGGCTGGGAGAATAATACCGCCGTGAAGATAAGGGCCATCCCCGCGGAAGAGTTTGAAAGGGGCGACCCGGAGGCCCTGCTGCAGGGGGTGGACGCCGTCCTTGTCCCCGGCGGCTTTGGAAACCGCGGCATCGAGGGCAAGATCAGGGCGGTGCGCGTGGCCCGGGAAGCGAAGATTCCTTTCCTGGGGCTCTGCCTGGGGATGCAGTGCGCGGTGATTGAATTTGCCCGCCACGTGGCCGGGATGCCCGGCGCGAACAGCATCGAGTTTGACAGCAAGACTCCCTACCCTGTATTCGACTACCTGCCGGGGCAGGATAACCATACCCGCCTGGGCGGCACCCTCCGCCTGGGGGCGTACCCCTGCATCGTTAAAGAGGGGACCCTTGCCTGGAAGGCTTACAGGATGAGCAGAATCATGGAGCGGCACCGGCATCGCTTTGAATTTAACAACGCTTACTGCGACAGGCTGGCAGCTGCCGGGATGGTCTTCAGCGGTGTCAACGAGGAGACCGGCCAGGTGGAGATGATTGAGCTGCCCGATCACCCCTGGTTTGTAGCCGTTCTCTTTCACCCGGAATTTAAGTCGAGGCCGCAGCGGGCCCACCCGCTCTTCCGGGACTTCATTGCCGCCGCCCTGCGCCACAAAAAATCCCGCCTGGAGGGCTAGGACAAAGCGCGCCGGCAGCCCGGACCTAACCCTGGCTGCTTGCCGGGCTTCTCTTTCGCTGATAAGACAGAAAAGGGGGATGGCCGCGGAAAGGCCATCCCCTTCATTTTCTTTTGCCTCAGGCCGTCCTGCGGCCTTTCCGTGCCGCAAGAGCGGCGAAGCCGGCCAAGAGAAGCATAATGCCCAGGATGTGGAAGTGAGCGTCGCTGCCGGCATGGGTGGGAGGAGTGACGCCATTTTCTTCCTCTTCCGCTTCATCTGCTGCTGTCTTCTCGGCAAGGACAAAAATGCTCAATTGATCCAGGGTGACGCGGAAGAAGCCGCCGGAAACCTCGCCCGGCAATTCCACCAGGCTGCCGTCGGGCATTACTTTGTACAGGATGAGGTTTTCATGGTCATATCCTTCCGGGATGGGGAAGGATAGGGTTAAAGCGCTGTTAGGTTGCACCTCTTCCCCGTCAAGGATCAGCTTGATCTCGTAGGCCTGGAATTTATTGGCCAGGCGGTCCAGGGCCACGATGGTGGCTTCAGCCAATTCCTCTGCCCCGATAACCCTGGCCAGGAGTTCCGTGCCATAGTCCAGGGCGCCGGGTTCTCCTTCCACGGTAATGCCGGTGGCGTCATCCTTCAGGAACACGGGCAGCCCCGTGCCGTCCACGGCAGCAAAAGTATAATTTGTTTCAATAGGCTGACTTAGCAGGGAAGGAGTGAAGATGCCCTTGTCCGGATTGGGATCCGCCTTGTAGGCCAAGATCTCCTCTCTTATGGTGGTCATTACTTCGAAGGCGCGCTGCGCTGCCGCCAGGGACAATTGGGTGGCTTTTTGCTGGGCCAGGGCGGGGCTGTAGGCGTAGATTTTGGCCATCTCGGCGTCGATGACTTTATGCTGCTCGATGAGCTTCTTCTGGTATTGCTCCAGGAAGGCGGCCACGTTGGGGGCGATATTATCCCGGTCCCCGGTGCAAAGAGTGTAGATATCGCGGAAGAGCCAGTACATGGAGCGGTAGTCGCGGTTGTCCCGGGGGCTGTCGTACTTGTAGTAATTTTCAAAGGTTTCCGTGATCAAGTTGGCGTAGTAGGGGATGAAGATGGAGAATTCCGCCGGTCCCATGGCCAGCCAGAGCACCGTGGCCAGGTCTGCAGGCACATCGTAGCGCGTCTCGAAAACATGGCTTTCCACCGTAGCGGCTCGGTTGATGCTTCCATGGGCCATCAGCCGCATTACTTCGTACAGGGTGTAGCCGCCTCCCGGCCGGGGATCGATGAAATACTCGTAGTAGCCGGGCTGCAGGGCGTTGGCGGCTTCTTTTCCTTTAAGGTATTCATATCCGTCGTACAGGCGGCTCGGCACCGAGCTGTTGGAGCGGGCATAGCTTTCCGCCACCTTGATCCTTCCCTGGTTGTCCAGCACCAAGGTGCCGGCCTGCTGGGCGATCTCAATGAGCTTTGGGGAGGCAATAACATTCTCGGTATCGTTTACGTCTACTGCGCCCATCATGGTGATGTTGGGTGAGAGGCCAATTTTATCCGGGGGGCATTTCACGGCCACGTATTGATGGCCGGAAAGGATCTCCATGTACCATATCTCATTGGGATCGGCAACGGTAAAGCCGTTGCGCTCGGCCGAGCCCACGGTGTCAACAATGTGGGCCACCAGTTCAACGGCGTGGCGGGCCGATTCGGCTTGCATGAGCACAACGGAGGCCAGGTCCTGCTCCGGGAGGCCGCCGTCGGAGGCCCTAACCATGGGGTCAAGGGCCAGGATCTCGCTTTTTGCCAAGCTAAGGGTGACCGTGGCGGTTATGGCTACGTTTTTCTCGTTCATTCCCACTTCAGCATAGGGCTGCGGCGTCTGCCCTTCATTGTAAATGGAGTCGGGGGTCAGGGTATAGCGAAGCGTTCGTGGCGGGTAGGGCCAGGAGAAGCCGCTGCTGGATATGTACATGCTGCCCGGTTCATGCTCCTGGGCGGGATGGACAATGAAGAGCTTGCTGTAATTCGCCGAGATGTCTTCCGTCCGCCCCCAAATGCTCGTTCCCTGCGCCGTGGTCAATCTTCCAAAGTAGAAGCCGGTGCAGGCCAGGGCCGGTATGGCGTTGGCGCAGACAAGCGTTGCCGCTAGCAAGAGGGCCAGGATGACCCGAACGCATTTTTTTTGCGCTCATCTTTACGCCTCCTTCTTTTTTTTCATTCCCGCAGTCCGTGCTGGAAGCGGGGATGCTTAATAAGTTTTACGGCCAGGTTTGCTTTCTGCATCACCTCACTTTGCTTGAAAACTTGGAAGAAGCCGGGCTTTGATGGAGAGCATGTCCCAGAGGGTGGCAAAAAGAAAGACGGCGCCATGCACGAACTGTTCGCTTTTACTATAATTTCAGCAAAAATACAATCGTTTGTCAATATGCATCGGTGGTTTGCAAATGCGCCGGGAGATTGCTTTTTAACGGGCATATGAGAGAATTTTTTCCAGGACCGACTGGGCCAGGCGGTTGATCTCGCCGAAGCGCATGTTGGGAATGTAGTATGACTCCAGTTCCCGGTGCACCTCCCTGGCCCGGGCAATGAATTCTACGGCGGCGTCAAAGGTCTGCTGGTAGAGCTCCCGCGCCAGGTCGCGCTCTTTTTGCAGGCGCCGCCCGGGATTTTTTACGAAAGCATCTGTTTCGATAAGGCGGTCGTTTCCCGCCGGTTCCAGGATGTGCGGCGTGACGCTGTTTAAAACGGCCACCTTAAGCTGGGGGATGATGACATGGTCGATCTTGACGGGATCGAGGGCGCAGTGGTAGACCTCCACGAAGAAGCTGCGCATGACGGCGGCATCCCTGATGCGGGCAATGAGCTCGTTTTTGCCGGTGCCGTCATCGCCGCTGATAATGTAGCGCCGGTAGTCGGGGCCGACCAGGGTGTCCAGGAAGCTCACCGGGCCGTCCGGGGTGATGGCGGTGGCAAAAAGATGGCGCTCGCGCCGCTCCGCGTCTCCCCTGTTCACCTTCCCCTCAAAGATTTCGTTGATCAGCTGCAGGGCCAGGCGGTCCAGCCCGGCCACGTCAAGGCACCTGTTTTCGCGGTAATAGTCTTCCACTTCGTCGAGGAATAGTTTTGCCGCCGCCAGGTAGCGGTAGGCGCGGCGGTAGAGGCGGGCGATTTCCCGGTTTGACCTGAGAATGGACTCGCGACGGGCGATGACCTCCGCCTCATCCCAGAATTCGCCCAGGTTGATGATTTCATCCACCGCGCCCGGGTTCTTGGGGTCGACCACGTGCGGCCGGGTGCCGTCGATGCAGGCAATCTGCAGCTCGGGAAAGACAATCCCATCAAGAGACTTGCTGTCTGCCGAGCAGCAGTGGTACTCGGCATCGCGGCCTCTCTTGATTAATTCCCGGGCAATATTTTGCATGAAGGTGGATTTCCCCACCCCCGGCCCGCCCTTGATGACGAAGATGCGCGCGGCGCTGTCTTCGATGATCTGGTCATAAAATGAATAAAATCCGTAGGCCGAGTTGGACCCCGGAAACATCTTTCTAATTTTCCCGCGAGGCATCGCCTGAAGGCCCCCTGACTTGTTGATAACCGCCTTCACTATATAGTATGACCCGGGAAGCCGGTAAGTTAAGAAATCCGGTAGGGTCGCAGAGTCTCAGATCTCTTAATCTCTTGTCTTTTCACGAAGGGGCGGTTATGATAAATTAACAGCACTACAGCAAAACGACTGCAAAGTTGGTGAAATGATCATGGCGCAAAGCGGGAGCGGGGAATGGAGCCCGCGCAAATTCATCGAAGAGGCTGTGGGAAAGATCCGGCGGACCGTGGGAGCCGGCGAAAGGGTGGTCTGTGCCCTCAGCGGCGGCGTTGATTCCACGGTGGTGGCCTTTTTGCTGGACCTGGCCGTGGGCGAGCGCTACGCGGCCATCTTCGTCGATCACGGCTTGCTGCGCCAGGGGGAGGCGGAGGAGGTTGCTTCCCTTTTTGAAAATCGCCTCCGGGGGCGGCTGGTCCGCGTTGATGCCGCCGCGCGCTTCCTGGAGGCGCTGCGCGGAGTGACCGATCCCGAGGCCAAGCGGCGCATCATCGGGGCGGAGTTTATCAACGTCTTCAGGGAGACGGCCCTCGCCCTGGGCGATGCTGCCTACCTGGCCCAGGGGACAATCCTCTCCGACGTGGTGGAGAGCGGGGCCGGGCCCGGCGGGGTGGCAATCAAGGCCCATCACAACGTGGGCGGCTTGCCCGCGGAGCTGGGTTTCAAGCTCATTGAGCCGCTGCGGGATCTGTACAAGGACAGGGTGCGCCAGGTGGGCGCGGAGCTGGGCATACCTGAGGCCATCCTGCAGCGCCAGCCTTTCCCGGGTCCGGGCCTGGCGGTGCGGGTCATCGGCGAGGTCACTGCCGAAAAGCTGGCCATTCTAAGGCAGGCTGATGCCATTTTCAGGGAAGAGATTGCCGCGGCGGGACTGGCGCGGCAGCTCTGGCAGTATTTCGCCATATTCACGGGGGTCCGCGCCGTGGGCATGAGGGAGGGGCGGCGCCATTACGGCGAGGTCATCGCCCTGCGTGCCGTTGTTTCCACCGATGCCATGACCGCCGGCTGGGCCAGGCTGCCGGCGGATCTCTTGGAGAAGGTTTCGCAGCGCATTACCGGAGAGATTCCCGCCGTCTCCAGGGTTGTTTACGACATCACCTCGAAGCCTCCCGGGACAATCGAGTGGGAATAAAGACCTGCCTGTGCTCCAAGCGCCTCGACGCGGCAGGCAAAGGGGCAATAAAAGGAGGCCCGGGTTGCCCCCAGGCCTCCAGCTTTTCTTCTTTTCCTGCAGGCGTAGTAGTTAATTGCCGCGCTCCTGCAGGCGCTCGGCTTCGCTCAGGGAGGCAATGTCGATGCCCCGCATGGCTTCGCCCAGCCCCCTGGAGACTCTCAGCAAGACGGCGGGGTCATCGTAGTGCGCCGTGGCCTCCACAATGGCCTCGGCTCGCGCCTGCGGCTTCTCCGATTTGAAGATACCCGAGCCCACGAAAACCCCGTCGGCGCCCAGGTGCATCATCAGGGCGGCATCGGCGGGAGTGGCGATGCCGCCGGCGGCGTAATTAAGCACCGGCAGGCGGCCTTCTTTCTTTACCTGCTTGAGCAGCTCCAGCGGGGCTCGCATCTCCTTGGCCAGGACGGGCAGCTCGTCGTCGGGTGTATTAATGACGCGGCGCAGCCCCTCCATGACCTTGCGCATATGGCGCACCGCTTCAACCACGTTGCCCGTTCCCGCTTCGCCCTTGGTCCGCAGCATGGCCGCCCCTTCGGCGAGGCGGCGCAGCGCTTCGCCGAGATCCCTGGCGCCGCATACAAAGGGGACCTTGAAGGCATGCTTGTCGATATGGAACTGCTCGTCAGCCGGGGTGAGCACTTCGCTCTCATCGATAAAATCTATGCCCAGCTCCTCCAGGATTCTTGCTTCCACGAAATGGCCGATGCGAACCTTGGCCATTACGGGGATGCTCACCGCGTCCTTAATCCTGAGGATGAGCTCCGGGTCGGCCATGCGCGCCACGCCGCCGGCGGCCCGGATATCTGCCGGGACCCTTTCCAGGGCCATGACGGCGACGGCGCCGGCTTTTTCGGCTATCTTCGCCTGCTCCACGGTGGTTACATCCATGATCACGCCGCCGCGCTTAATCTGGGGCGGGCATTTTTTAACGCAGCATTTATCCTGCTCCTTCATGTCCCAGTCTCCTCCTACTTGAAGTATGTATTAATATTGCTCACCGGCGAACCGGCAGGCCCCTCGACGCAAGAAATTCCTTTATTTCACCAATGGTATGGCGGTCCTGGTGCAGGATGGAGGCGGCCAGAACCGCGTCAGCGCCGCCTTCGGTGAGCGCATCGTAGAGGTGATCCGGCTTGCCCGCACCGCCCGAGGCGATTACCGGAATGTCCACGGCGCCGGTGACCGCCTGAAGCAGCCCCAGGTCGTATCCTTCCTGGGTGCCGTCCGCGTCGATGGAGGTGACCAAAATCTCCCCTGCGCCCCGCAACTCCGCTTCGCGGGCCCAGTCGGCGGCGTTGCGGCCCGTAGGCCGGCGGCCGCCCTTACTGAAAACCTCCCAAGCGGGGGAATCCGCATTTGTCCTCCGGGCATCGATGGCCACGACGATGCGGCTGCTGCCAAATTGCCTGGCGCTTTCCTCAATAAAGGCGGGGTTTTCCAGGGCGGCGCTGCCGATGGAAACCTTGGCGGCGCCGCACTGCAGCATCTCGTCGATAACCGCCATGCTGTCAATCCCGCCTCCCACGGCCAGGGGAATGCCGACGGCGGAGGAAACCTCTCGCAGCAGCTGCTGCGTGATGGGGCGGCTTGTGGCCGTGGCGGCGGTGTCGAGTAGGAAAAGCTCGTCAGCTCCCTCGTGGGCGTAAAAAAGAGCTCGCTCCACGGGATCTCCGGCGTCTTGCAGATCTACAAACTTCACGCCCTTGACGAGTCGTCCTTCCAGCAAGTCGAGGCAAGGAATGATTCTGCGGTATTGCATTGATTGTTGTCGCTCCTGGCAGCAGCTGCCTGCAGGATAAAATATACATCCATGCGCTTTTATCTTATCAGAATTATAATGCCACTTCAAGACTGCGCGATAAACGAGAGGCAAGAAAAAGTTTTTGGGACAACGGGGACGCACTTTTTTTGGACAATGGGGACGTGAATTGAGAGGTGGCGGTATTAGCGCCGTGGCTTTTTGATCTGGGCGCCGCTGTTGGGGTCGATGTAGTAATCCTCGTGGTAGATCAGCTGGGAAACGGGGAGAATCTCGTAGCCGTGCTTGCGGTAATAGGCGATGATTTCGGGAAGGGCATCGGCGGTGTGGAGCCCGTTATTGTGGAAGAGAATGATCGCTCCCTTGTGGGCGCGGCTGGTGACCCTCTCGATGATTTCCTCCCGGGAGAGGTTTTGCCAGTCCAGGGAATCAATGCTCCACTGTATGGTCTTGTAGCCGAGCTCGCTGGCCGCCTCGATGACCTGGTTGTTGTATTCGCCGAAGGGGGGGCGGAAGAGGGTTGTTTTCTGGCCCGAAACCTGCTGGATCATCTCTTCCACATTTTTTAGCTCCGCTTTGATTTCCTCCTTGGTCAGGCTGTTCAAGTGGGGGTGGGTAAGGGTGTGGTTGCCGATCTCATGGCCCTCCTCGGCAATGAGCTTGACGTAGTGGGGATAGGCTTCAACCCAGAAGCCGGTTAGAAAGAAAGTGGTTTTAATCTCGTTTTCTTTTAGGATCTGGAGAATCTTCTCCGTGCGCTCTGCACCCCAGCTGGCATCAAAGGAGAAGGCCACTTTTTTTTCATTGGTATCCACGTAATAGATGGGAACAAGCCTTTCGCCCTGGCCGACCACGGTGGCCAGCCTATCGGGCAGGTTCAAGAGGGGCGTGAGAAGGAGGAGGGCTGTGACTATGGCCAGCCCGAATATGAGCTTGAGCCTCCTTTTGTCAATTAAAATGGCGAGGAACAAGTTAATCACCCCCTTTATCGATATGAGCGGGGAAAGCGCTTTATGCTTTCTCCCGGAACGCCCTTTTACGTTATAATAGAAAAAATGCCCGCAGATGGAGGAGGCTAAGATGAAAGGACCCGCCATGCGCAGTTGCCTCGAGCTGATCAAGCCATACGAACCGGGGAAGCCCATTGAAGAGGTGGAGCGCGAGCTCGACTTGACCGATGTGATCAAGCTTGCTTCAAATGAAAACCCGCTCGGACCTTCGCCCGCGGCCCTAAAGGCCGTGGTGGAGCAGCTGCCCCGCCTGCACTATTATCCCGACATGCACAGCCACCGGTTGAGAGAGGCCCTGGCGAAAAAATACGGCCTTGACATGGACATGGTTATCGTCGGCAACGGCACCGACGAGCTGATGACCCTTGTTGCCCTGGCCTACCTCAATCCCGGCGACGAGGCGGTGATCGCGCAGCCCACCTTTGCCGAATACGAATTTGCCGTGCGCCTGATGGGTGGGGTGCCGCGCTTTGTTCCCCTGGCCGGGGAAGAATTTCGCTACGATCTCCATGCCTTTGCCGCCGCCGTGAACGAGCGCACGCGCCTGGTCTTCATCTGCAGTCCCAACAATCCCACAGGGACAATCGTGCGGCGGGAAGAGCTGGAAAGATTCCTGGACTCCCTGTCGCCCGCCGTTCTCGTGGTGCTGGATCATGCCTACATTGAATACGCGACTGATCCTTCCCATCCCGACGGCATCGACTATATCAAGGAAGGGCGGCCGCTCCTGGCCCTGCGCACCTTTTCCAAGATTTACGGCCTGGCCGGCCTGCGCATCGGCTACGCCCTGGCGCCTCCCGGGGTGATAGCTGCATTGAACAGGGTCCGGGTGCCATTCAATGTCAATGCCGCCGCCCAGGCCGCCGCCGTGGCCGCCCTGGCGGACAGCGAACACCTGGCCCGCAGCAAAGCCCTTGCGGAGAGGGGAAGGCGCCAGCTGGCGGAGGGGCTGGCGCAGCTGGGCTTAAAGGCGGTGCCCAGCGAAGCCAATTTCTGCTTTGTGGATCTGAAAAGGGATGCCCGGCCGGTGTTTGAAGCCTTGCTCAGGCGCGGCGTCATTGTCCGCAGCGGCCACATTTTCGGCTACCCCAGCTACATCCGCGTCACCTGCGGCACCGAGGAGCAAAACCACCGCTTCTTAAGGGCCCTTGAAGAGGTGCTGGCCGGGTAAAACCTCGCGAAACCCAAAGTGGGACGTCGGGGACGCACCTTTTTATCCCACCTTTCTGGAGCCAGGGCGAATGTGGGACACAAGGGACGTCCCTTTTTGCCCCCCTTTGATGGGACAGTCTCCCCAGCGGAAGTCCCTTTTAGAGAACCTCACCATTTATAAATCTCCCGCACCCTGCTGCAGCTGCTGCAGTTGCTGAGAACCTCACCATTTATAAATCTCCCGCACCCCCTTTATCCCTCGCTGCTTCTCCGGCCATGCCCCAAATATTAAAAATAGCTTGACGTGTAGCAAAATTTAATTTATCTTTAAATTAGAATATTACGCAATAATAACTATATTATTGCATCAATGCCGGGCGAACCGGGCTTCACCAATATTAAAGGGGGATTAAGGATGCCTGCTCAGGATTGGAAACTGCCGCTGGTGACTGATTACGTGGAGAAGTGGGCTCGCGTTGAGCCTGACAAGCCGGCCCTGGTGCAGCATGAAGACGGCAAAACGGTGACCTACAAGCAATTCAACACCCTGGTCGATCTTTTCGCCCTACGGCTCCTCGACCTGGGTATAGGCAAGGGGGACCGCGTCGCCACCATGCTGGTGCTGGTCCCCGAACACGTCATCTTGATGTACGCCTGCTTCAAAATCGGCGCCATCTTCGCGCCCCTGGATGTGCGGCTGAAAGAGGCGGAGGTGGTGCGGGATTTAAGCAAGATTGAACCGAAGGCTTTCTTTTTCCTGGGGAATACTCCCCTGCGCGATTTCCGCGAGGTGGGGAAGGCAGTGAAGGAGAACTGCCCCTACGTAAAGCACCTGGTCCAATTCACGCCCCATCCGAAGCCGGGCGAGCTGCTTGAAGGGGCCATAGCCATTACCGATCTGATGAACAAGCGCAAGCTTGTTGCCCTGAAGATCAAGGACCTTTTTACGGGGAGGCTGCAGAAGGCGCATGCGCAGATCGACACCCACACCCCGGCCTTGATCATCTTTACCACGGGGACCACGGGGGAGCCGAAGCCGGCAGTGATGTGCCACGAGAATATCATTATCCAGAACGAAGTTCTGGCAAGAGGCTTTGGCTACGGGCTCGAACGGGAGGAGCTGCGCATGCTCATCAACCTGCCGCCCAGCCACGTGGGCTGCGTCACCGAGCAGCTCATGACCACCCTCTACCTGGGGGGAACGGCCTACTTGCTGCGCATCTTTGATCCCCGCCTGACCCTGGAGGCCATTGAGAAGCACCGGATTACCGTGCTGGGGCAGATTCCCACCCAGTACCGGCTGGAATGGGCTCTGCCTGACTACGGCAAATATGACCTGAGCAGCCTCCGCTTTGCCATCTACGGGGGCTCCGCCGTGGACATTGTTTTCCTGCGGGAGATGGCCAAGATGGCGCCGGGTTTCGGCACGGGAATGGGGATGACTGAAACGGCCGGCTTTTACACCTTCACGGCGCCAAATATAACGGTGGAGGAGATGGCGGGGCAGGTTGGCGCCGCCTTTGACGATCTCGCCCCGGTGACCATCCGCAAGCCGCCCCGGCCCGACGGCCTGGCCGGCGAGGAACTGCCTGACGGCGAAATCGGCGAGATCTGCGTTCACGGGCCCATTGTTTTCCAGGGCTACTACAACCTTCCCGAGGAGACGGCCAAGGCGGTGACCAAAGACGGCGTCCTCTACACCGGGGACATGGGCTACTATAAAATGGTGGGCAATCACCGCGCCCTCTTTCTCTCGGGAAGGCAGAAGTTTGTCATCAAGCAGAAAGGCTACCAGGTTTTCCCCGACGAGGTCCAGGATTTTATCGCCACCCATCCCAAGGTGGACCTTGTGGACGTGGTGGGGGTCAAGCACCGCATTTTTGACGAAGGTATTTTTGCCTTTGTCCGGCCCAAGAAGGGCGTTGAGCTAACCGCCGAGGAGATTGAAGAGCACTGCAAGGGCATCGCCGCCTACAAGCGGCCGCAGCACATTGAAATCTGGCCCTGCGACAAGGAATTCCCCCTCACCAGGGTGGCCAAGGTGGATAAGCGCGAGCTGAAAGCGGTAGCCGAGGAGATCGTGGAGAAGCTGCGCCGCGAGGGCAAGTGGGACGCCGCCCCCGTCCATGAGGCCTAGCCAAGCATATCAAAATGGGACAAGGGGGACGTACCTCTTTGTCCCATTAGGAATTATTTGCCAGAAACAGGGGCGGGCATAGAAGCCCGCCCTCCAGCTTTCCGGCTTCCAATAAAGTAGGTCTAAGGCAGGCATTTGCCTACTAAAATAAATAATAGCTGACGGCCGGCCGGCTGGGCAAGGAGGGGGAAGCCGCTTGCGCCTGGTGATCACTGCCGCAGTTATCCTCGTGTTTATCTTTCTGCTTTACCGCCAGAGAGAAGAGCTGCCCCGGGAGAGAAAGCATATCCTTTCCTACCTCATGGCCTTCTGTGCCATCTTTATCACCGTGTCCATGGTCCGCTTCCCCAAGGAAGCCTTTGAAGCCGCGGTAGAGGGCCTGCATGTCTGGTGGGATATTGTTTTTCCCGCCCTGCTGCCCTTTTTTGTCATCTCGCAGATATTGATCGGGCTGGGTGTTGTTCACATGATGGGTGTTTTCCTGGAGCCGGTGATGCGCCCCCTCTTTAATGTTCCCGGGGCTGGTTCCTTTGTCATGGCCATGGGGCTGGCTTCCGGCTTCCCCATCGGGGCCGTTCTAACCGCCGAGCTGCGCGCGCGAAACTTGTGCAACCGCGTGGAGGCGGAGAGGCTGATGAGCTTTTGCAATACGGCCGACCCCCTCTTTATGGTCGGCGCGGTGGCCGTGGGAATGCTCGGCTACCCCCAGGGCGGGCTGATCATCGTCATCGCTCATTACCTCTCCAGCCTTACCCTGGGTCTAATCATGCGCTTCTACCGGCGGCGTGAACCAGCCTCCGCGGAGCTGCTGCCGCGGCGCGGCTCGCTCATGGCTCGGGCGCTGCGCGCCCTGGTGGAAGCGCGGGAAAAGGACGGCCGCCCCCTGGGCCGGCTGATGGGAGATGCCATCCACCGATCCATAGAGACCCTTCTCCTGGTCGGCGGCTTCATCATCCTCCTGTCCGTGGTTATCCGCATCCTAGATTTGATGGGGGTGGTCCCTGTTTTGGCGCGCGGCATCGCCGCCCTGCTGAAGCCGGCCGGCCTCAGCCCCGCCCTCGCCGCCCCCCTGGTCAGCGGCCTGTTCGAGATTGACCTGGGTTGCCAGGCGGCGGCTTCCGCCGCGGGCGTGGCCATGGGGGAGAAGCTCATTGCCCTGGGAATGATCATTGCCTGGAGCGGGCTGTCGGTCCACTGCCAGGTGGCCAGCATCATCTCGAAGACGGATCTGCGCATTGCTCCCTATATCGCCGCCCGGCTCATTCATACTCTCCTTGCCGGCGGCTGCACCGCGCTGCTGCTGGGTCCGGCGGGGGGCTTGCTGGGCAGGCTGGCCCTGCCCGTGTTCCTGGAAACGGTGCCTACAGGGGGGCTTTCTTTCTGGTGGTCCCGGACGATGTTCATGCTCAACCAGGCCCTGATCTTCCTGGGAATTCTCACCGTTCTCGGCGCAGGGTTATACATGTTCCGCCGCCTGCGGGCCGTTTTCTTCCATGCCCGCAAAATTTAGTGAAGTAAGAAGTTGGAAGTGAGATAAGAGGCGGTTTTTCATGCCTGGGCTGCCAGCATCCTTATAAGTTCTGGGCGCTGCAGCCATTTGCCATGGCCAGTCTCCTGCTTCTATTCTCCTGCCTCTTGCCTCCTGAATAGTGCTGCCCGTGCGCCGGGCAGATCCGCCGCTTCGATGAAGGCCAGGACGGTGTCGCCGTACCTTCTTTGCTCAACTTCCGGCTGCTCAACGGGCCAGAGGCGAATGCGGGCAAAGAGTTCCAGCACGATTAAGCCGCCCTCGCGAAGCAGGCCATGGAGCTCGATGGCCTGCAACACCTGGGGCACATTTTCCTCCTGGTAGGGGGGATCGAGAAAAATCAGGTCGGCCTGCCGCCCTTCCCGCGACAGCATCTCCAGCGCTTTGAGAACGTCCAGGCAGATGAGCCGGGCCCGTCCGGCCAGGCCGGTGCGGGCCAGGTTCTCCTTGATCATGCCCATGTGCCGCCTGTTCCTCTCCACGAAAACGCATTCCGCCGCCCCCCTGCTCAAGGCCTCGATGCCGATGGCGCCGCTGCCGGCAAAGAGGTCCCAGACCAGCGCCTGGCAGACCCGTGCACCCAGGATATTGAACAGCGCCTCTTTGACCCGGTCCGAAGTGGGCCTGACGCCGCTTCCCCGGGGGGCTTTCAATTTTGTTCCTCCAGCCGATCCGGCGATGACCCGCATGCGGCTTCCCTTTCTTTCCGGAACGTTTCTTAAAGTGTAACACCCGCCGCGTCCTTTGGCAATTTCCCGCCTGCCGCATAAGCTCCGCCGCAGAGGTCAAGAATATTCCCCGGGCCGCCTGCATAAGGTTTACTCAAGCAGGCTGTCTGCCCGGGAGGTTGAAAATGCTCGCTCTGTGGGGCCGCGTGGAGGCTGTCATCGCCACCGCCTTGGATAATTCTTTTTTATACCTGGCGCTGAACAACCTGGGCGTGTTGCTGCTCCTCTGGATGGTCGCCGCGGCCTGGCTTTATTACGGTACGCGCGTCCCCGCCCCTCGGAGCAGGATCTGCCGCCTGGCGCTCTCCTGCTATCTCTTTTTCTTCCTAAAGGAACTGCTCCGGATCAGCAGCGACATCGCCCAGTTTAGCCGGGCCAGCCAGATTCCGCACCGAGATGTCCTGCTAAACCTTGTCCTGCCGCACGGCCTCATTGAATATCTCGCCTTTGCGCTGGGAGCGGCCCTTGCCCTGGCCTGGCTCGGCACTTCGCTGAAAAGCCGCCGCTGGCGTCATCCGGGTCACCGTGCCCTCTTGATCCCCGCTCTGCTCATCCTCCTGGCGGCGGCCATCGAGTCCACCCTTACGCCCCATCTTTACGCCATTTACCTCGCCAACAGCTGAAGGGCAGAAGAGCTCCTGCCCCCAGGTCAGGTTCTTGGCGCCTTGGGAGCCTTGCCTTTAAGCAAGCAACTCCTCTACGCAATTACCGATAACCTCAACGTAGCGGTCAACCTCTTCCTCCGGGGTCACGGGGGAGACGAGGGCCATGTCGTGCACCGGCGACAGCAGGATGCCGCGGTTGGCGCAGTAGAGATGAATGAGCATCTCCAGCGGCCCGCTAAGCCCCTCTGTGAGCAGGTCAACGGCGTTGTAGTCCACGTCCATGAGCGCATCGATGCCCCGGCGGGGTGGCTGGGGCAGGAAGCGGAATTCCACGCGGCAGCCGATGCGGGCCACGTACCAGGGCAGCCGGTGCTTCTCGATAATGGCGGCGATCCCCTGCTCCATCTTTTGGGCCAGGGGGATCATGTAGGCGAAGGCCTCGTCGGTCAGCAGGTGCTTCAGGGTGGCCTTGATCGCGGCCACCGCCGGCGGGTTGCCGGAGAGGGTGCCCCCAAATCCAAAGAAGTTGTGCCAGGGGACCCGTTTCGCGAGCATCTCTCCGATTTCCCGGGAAAAGCCCAGCACGGCGGCCGGGTAGCCGCCGCCGATGAGCTTGCCCAGCACGAAGATGTCGGGTTCCAGCTTCAGCTCGCCGGTCATGCCCGCCGGCCCGCCGCAGATGGAATGGGTTTCGTCGATGAGCAGCAGGGTGCCGTACTTGCGGGTAAGGCTGCGCAGGGCTTCGTGGAAGCCCGGTTCGGGGTGGATGATGCCCACGTTGGTCATGACCGGCTCGGTGATCACGCAGGCCACGTCGCGAGGCGCCAGCGCCTCTTCGAGGGCGTCAACGTCGTTGAATTCCACGATGCGCGTCACCCTGGATGGGTCTTCCACCAGCGGCCCCATCAGCCCGGGCATGGTCATCAGGTTGCCAAAAAAGTCCACCACCAGCGTTTCGTCCACGCTGCCGTGGTAGGAGGCGTTGAAGGCCAAAATTAACCTGCGGCCGGTAAATTCGCGGGCCACCTTGAGGGCCATCCGGTTGGCGTCGGAGGCGGTCATCAGGATCTGCCAGTAGGGCAGCCCGAAGCGGCGGGTGAGTTCCTCGCCCACCTCGATGCAGTCTTCGATGGGCAGCAGCGTCGCCAGCCCCCTCTCCATTTGCTCCGCCAGCGGGCCCATCAGCTCCGGCGGGGCGTGTCCCAGCAGGGCGCCTGTATCGCCCAGGCAAAGGTCGAGGTAGCGATGCCCGTCCACGTCGACGAGGTAGGCGCCTTTCGCTTCCCGGACAAAGACGGGAAAGCCGCCCGGCCAGATCCGCATCCAGCTCATGGGCACGCCGCCGGGGTAGCAGCGCTTGGCCTTCTCGAAAAGGGCCTTCGATTTGGGCCGCTCTTCAGCATAGCGCTTCTCCTCCCGCGCCAGGATGCTTTTCACTTTTTCCAGTGTTATCGCCATGTTTGATCCTCTCCTTTTTAGGGGCATATTTCACGGCATATTATTAATATTCTTTCTATTGCCCAGCAATCCCTTTTGTTTCCAGAAAGAAAAAAGGCTGCCGGAAAAGGTATTTGCAGCCCGCTAAAGAATTTATCTACATTACCTAGCTTAATTGCGCATAGGACAGGGGGTATGGGCATGTCCCAGTCTGCGGAAATTAGGATCGGCAAGAAGGCCTTCATTACCACGGCGCTGATTATCCTTTGCCTGATGATACTGTCGGGTGTTCTCACGCGAGTCATCCCCTCGGGGAGCTACGAGCGCGTGGAGGTGGAAGGAAAACTGCTCATCGACCCGCACTCCTTCCACTTTACCGAGAAGAGGGTGCTGCCGGTGTACCGCTGGCTCACCGCGCCGGTGGAGGTGCTTTATGCCTCCCAGAATTCACCGGTGGTCATCGTCCTCTCCATGCTCATTCTCTTCATCGGCGGAGGCTACGCCGTGTTGAACCGCGTGGGCGTTTTCGAGGCAATTATCGCCAGGATTGTCACCCGGTTCCGCAGGAAGCGCTACCTGTTAATATGCATTGTCTCCCTGGTGTTCATGTTTTTCGGGTCGACCCTGGGCATGTTTGAAGAGGTCGTTGCCCTGGCGCCGCTGGTGGTGATCCTTTCTTACAACATGGGCTGGGACGCCCTGTTGGGATTGGGTATGAGCCTCCTTTCCATCTGCTTTGGCTTTGCCGTGGCCATTTCCAATCCTTATTCCGTGGCCATCTCCCAGCGCATGGCCGGCCTGCCTGTCTTTTCGGGAGCTTCCTACCGCCTGCTTATTTTTGCCCTCCTTTATGCTCTTATCTGCTTCTTCCTGGTGCGCCATGCCAAAAAAATAGATGAGGATCCCCGCCGCTCCCT
>JAAZIN010000133.1 GCA_012800855.1 Bacillota bacterium | reverse complement strand
ACAATGCCTTCCTCTTCTTCGAAGGCGCCTGGAATGTCCTGCAGCCGAAGATAGCCGACGGCACCTTCGTGATCAAGAATTCAAGCGAAGCGGCAGCCCTGCAGCATAAGCCAACCTTGAGCCGCGAGGAGATGGGGAGAATTATCGGCCAGATTACCACGAACTGGGATTTTGACGATGCCAAGAGACTTGCCGAAGACCATCTCACCAAGGCCACTGCCGCCGACAAGGGCCATGTCTTTATCCTTGCGCCCAATGACGGCACCGGCCGCGCCATTGCCGACGCCTTCGCTGCCGACAAGGATGTGACCAGCTACGTGGTTACCGGCCAGGACGCCGAAAAAGCTTCGATCCAGTATATCATTGACGGCAAGCAGTCCATGACCGTGCTGAAAGATGTGCGCACCCTGGTCAGGGACGCCATCAACGCGGCCCTCGCTTTCCTGGAAGGCAGAACTCCCCCGTCAAGCACGACCTACTTTAACGGTGTGATCGACGTGCCGGCGGAGCCCTCCGTGGTCATTACCGTGGATAAGAATAACTTGAAAGAGGCCATTTTTGATTCGGGCTACTGGGACCCCAGTGAATTTACCGGGCTGGAGTAATTACTGCTCCCGCGGCAGCGGGTAAGGCGGCTTGCAGGAATAGTGGTGGGCCCTGCCATCACTATTCCTGCGCCTCAGTCCTTGTTGGGGATTTGCCTGCCCATATTCCTCAGGCGGCTCCACGCCTGCTTGATAGAAGGGGAACGGCTTTCATGATGGAGAAGAGACCGGTCGTAGAGATGCGGAATATCAAGAAGAATTTTGGCGGCGTCCAGGCGCTGCGGGGCGTAGACCTGGTTCTCTACAAAAATGAAGTGCTGGGACTGGTGGGCGACAACGCCGCCGGGAAATCCACCTTGATGAAGGTGCTCAGCGGCGCCTACATCCCCGATGAAGGGGAGATCTTCATTGAAGGGAACAGGGTGGAACTGGCCAGCCCCATGCACGCGCGCCAGCTGGGCATCGAGATGGTCTACCAGGACCTGGCCCTGGCCGACAATCTCGACGTGGCGGCCAACGTGTTCCTGGGGCGGGAGCTGTGCCGCCGGAAAATAGGGCCGCTAAGCATCCTGGACAAACATGCCATGGAGCAGGAGACCACGCGCCTGCTGGATAGGTTGAAGATTGACATCCCTTCCGTGCGCGCAAACGTGGAGAAATTGTCCGGCGGCCAGCGCCAGGCCATAGCCATCGCCCGGGCCACCGCTTTCAACACCAGGGTGACGATCATGGATGAGCCCACGGCGGCGCTGAGCGTGGCGGCCAGCAGAAAGGTGCTGGACCTGGTCAGGGAGCTCAAGGCGCAGGGCAATTCCATCATCATCATCAGCCACCGGCTGGAAGACATCTACCAGGTCAGCGACCGCCTCATTGTGCTGCGCCAGGGGCGGAAGGTCTGCGAATGCCCGGTAGTGGGCGGCCTGGATGAGTTTCGCGAGCAGGTTCTGGCTTACATCATCGGCGCCCGCGATGATTTTGCCGGCGGCGGCCAGGAGGGGAGTTGAGCGATGCCGTCAACACGATTACGGAAATCCAAATCTAAAAGCATATTTTCTGAGGCCATGGAGTTGCTGCAGCAGAATATCCGCGATTTCGGCATGTATATCGCCTTGCTGGTAATTGTCATTGTTTTCGCCGTTGCCACGAAGGGGGTTTTCATATCGCCGCGAAACATCAGCAACCTGATCAACCAGACCGGCTATATCGCCGTGCTGGCCGTGGGCATGACCCTGGTGATCATTATCCGGCATATTGACCTCTCGGTGGGGTTCCTGGCCGGTTTTCTCGGGGCCATGGCCGCCATTGCCCTGGTCTTCTGGAAGCTGCCCGTCTTTGTCGTGATACCGCTTATCTTGGGCTTTGGAATCCTGGCCGGCCTGCTTAACGGCTTCCTGGTGGCCCAGATGAGAATTCCGGCTTTTGTGGCCACGCTAGCCGGATGGCTCGGCTACAGGGGAGCGCTGCAGCTGGCCACGGTTAAGACGGGCACCATCATCATCCCCAACGAGGCCTTCAATGCCATCGGCAATGGCTTTATCCCCGACATCCCCCTTCCCGGAATATTGCCGGGAGTGCATAAGGCCACCCTGCTCATCGGCTTTATCATCCTCGCCGCCTACGTTTCCGGCGCCATCAGGGACCGGCAAAAAACGCGGGCTTACGATTTTAAGGTGCCGCCCCTGAACATCTTTGTCACCAGGTTAGTATGCACTGCTGCGGTTATCTTTCTCCTTACCTGGATTCTCGCCGGGTACAGGGGGCTCTCCTGGACGGCGGTGGTGATTCTAATCATCTTTTTGCTTTATCATTTCATCACCACCCAGACGGTATTGGGCCGGCACATCTATGCCGTGGGCGGCAACCCGGAAGCAGCCCAGCTAAGCGGCATCAGCGTGAAGAAGATCACCTACGTGGTTTTTGCCTCCATGGGCATGCTTTCCGCGCTTTCGGGGATGCTCTTTGCTTCGCGGCTGCGGTCGGCCACCACCCAGGCCGGGACTCTCTTCGAGCTGGACGCCATCGCGGCGGCCTTTGTGGGCGGGGTTTCCGCCTCCGGAGGCGTGGGCAAGGTTTCAGGCTCCATTATTGGCGCGCTGGTGATGGCCTCGCTGACCAACGGGATGAACCTGCTGGGGGTTGACATATCCTACCAGTACATTGTCCGGGCCGCTGTCCTTGCCTCCGCGGTTATTTTCGATGTTGCCACCCGGAATAGAACAGTCTAAGCGGCGTGGATAATAAGCTGGGGAACGCAGATGGAAAAGGGCGCAAGGAGCGAAAAAGAGAAGATGCTGGCGGGAGAGCTTTACCTGGCCGCCGATGCGGAGCTGGTGCGGGAGAGGCTTGCCGCTCGCAAGCTGCTCGCAGCTTATAACCGGAGCAAGCCGGAGGACCTGGAAATAAGAAGGCGGATCCTGGCGCAGCTGATCAAGGCCCGGGGAGAGGTCTATATAGAGCCGCCCTTTTACTGCGATTACGGCTACAATATCGAGGTGGGGGAGAATTTTTACGCCAATTTCAACTGCGTTATTCTAGACGTTGCCCCGGTAAAGATCGGTGACCATGTGCTCCTGGGACCCAATGTGCAGATTTATACCGCGGCGCATCCCCTTGATCCTGAGGAAAGGCTGGCCGGGAAAGAGTTTGGCCGCCCCGTGGTAATCGGGGACAATGTCTGGATCGGCGGCGGGGCCATCATCTGCCCGGGGGTGCGCATTGGGGATCACACCACCATTGGCGCGGGCAGCGTGGTCACCAGGGACATCCCCGGCCGGGTTTTCGCCGCCGGCAATCCCTGCAAGGTTATCCGGGCGTTGTAATTTAAGCGGACTGCCCGATAGCCTTTCTCCCGAGAGAAAAATCGTCCCAGGCATGGTCTTGGGATCCACCACCGGCTCCCTTTTTCCAAGGGAACGGGAGGATTTGAAATTACCTGTAAATATCCGCCTTCCGGGGAGGCTTCCTGGAGAACATGGCCCTGGCGAAGCGGCAAAGACCCCTCACCGTTTTCCCTTTGCAGGCCTCCAGCAGCCCCAGCACTGCCTCGTAGGGCACGGCCCCGTCGCTCATGGAGTAAAGGTTGCGCAGGGGCATGGACATGGCCCCCTCGCGGACCATCTTCTTCTCGAATTCGGCGGCTTTCCTGGCCAGGGCCAGCGGGGCAAACTTGCCCACGGCCCACTTGAAAATCCTGCCAAAAAGGCTTACCCCCAGGTCGCCGATGGTGCTGTTGAGACCCAGCTCTCCTTTCCGGAGCGGCAGGTCGGGGGGCAGCTTGCGGCCCAGGAGCGCTTCGAACTGCTCCTGGGGTATCTCTTCGACTCCGGCGAGCTTGTAGTACACCGGCGCCTTCTCCCGGTAGTCCTCTATATCCACGGCGGGGGCGTTGACCCGCACCGTGGCCCGGAGCCGTATATCTCGCGACGATGCGCCCACCAGGATTTCAAAGTCGCCGGTCTCCACGCACCAGCTCCCTGTGCGGACGTTGTAGAAGGCAAAGGCCTCCCGGCCCAGTTCCAGGGTAACCCTCTTGGTCTCGCCGCTCTTAAGGAAGACTTTCTTGAAAGCGCGGAGCTCCTTCTCGGGAACGAAGTGAGTGGCCGCGCAGTCCCTCACGTATAGCTGGGCCGTTTCGGCGCCGTCGCGGTCGCCGCTGTTGGTGATGTCGAAGCTGACGGTGAGGGTGCCCTTTTCATCTATTGATTTCGCGCTCAGCTCCAGGTTCGCGTAGTCGAAGCGGGTGTAGGAGAG
Organism: Bacillota bacterium; assembly: GCA_012800855.1. Lineage (GTDB taxonomy): Bacteria > Bacillota > Dethiobacteria > DTU022 > DTU022 > JAAZIN01. Next base: position 13,070 of record JAAZIN010000133.1, on the reverse strand, counting down.
GCCGTGGCCGAAGGGGAAGAGCACCTCTTTTTGCGCGCTGTCGTAGTAGCGGTAGCCGACAAAAATGCTCTCCCGGTAGTGGACCTGCCTGGGCCCCATGCCGAAGTATTTCGCGCCCAGGCAATCTTCCAGGCGCCGCGGGAAGGTCTCGGCCAGCTTGCCGGAGGGGTTCACCCGGCCGAAGAGAAGATCATAAGCCGCTTCGCCGGCGGCTTCTCCCCCCAGGTAGAGGTTGAGCACGGCGCCGACCCGGTCCAGCCAGGGCATCTCCACCGGGGAACCGCAGCTGAGAACGACAATGACGTTTTCCGATACCCCGGCCAGGGCGGAGATAAGCTCGTTGTGCCCCCGGGGCATCTCCATGTGGCGGCGGTCGAAGGACTCGGACTCGTATTCATCGGTGAGGCCGGCAAAAACGAGGACATATTCCTTCTTCCGGGCCAGCTCCACGGCGGCGGCAATCTCCTTTTCCGAGTAGCCGTCGCCGGCTAGGGTGTAGCCCGGCGCGTAGGCGTAGGGGATTCCTTGCGCCTCCAGGCAATCGCAGAAGCTGACCAGCTTCCTGGGGTTTACCCGGCTGCTGCCGCTGCCCTGGTAGCGGGGTTTCCGCGCCAGCCTGCCGATGACGGCAAAGTCCGCCTCAGGGCTGAGCGGCAGGAGCCGCTTTTCGTTCTTCAGCAGGACGGCGCCGCTTGCCGCCGCCCGGCGCGCCAGCTGGTGGTGCTTTTCGTAGTCCGCCTGGAAGGTCCCCGCCTTCTCCCGCGTCTCGGCGCACTTAAACACAAATCGCAGGATCCGGGCCACGGCCCGGTCCAGCACTTCAGGGTCAAGCTTTCCTGCCTTAACCGCCTCCACGATCATTTGGTCATGGATGCCGTTGGAGGAGGGCATCTCCAGGTCGAGGCCGGCGGCGAGCCCTTTAACCCGGTTGTTGACAGCGCCCCAGTCGGAGATGACGATGCCGTCGAAGTCCCATTCCTTTCTCAGAATGTCCCACAGCAGCTTCTTGTTCTCGCTGGCATGGATGCCGTTGACGAGGTTGTAGCTGCACATGATCGTGGCGGGGCGGGACTTTTTCACCGCTGTCTCGAAGGCTTTCAGGTAGATCTCCCGCAGGGCCCGCTCGTCCACTTCGGAACTGATGGTCAGGCGGCGGTATTCCTGGGAATTTGCAGCGTAATGCTTCAGCGACACGGCCACGCCCATCTCCTGCACGCCCCGGATGAAGGCGGCGGCCAGCTCCCCGGCCAGGCAGGGGTCTTCGCTGAAATACTCGAAGTTGCGCCCGCAGAGAGGCGTCCGCTTGATGTTTACCCCAGGGCCGAGAATCATGGCGACACCCTGGTCGAGGCATTCTTCGGCAATGGCCCGCCCCACTTCAGCGACCAGCTCCGGATCCCAGGAGGCGGCCAGGGTCACCGCGGTGGGGAAGCAGGTGGCGGGATGGCTTTCCTTGAACATGCCCTTGCTGTCTTCTCTTTCCTTGCGCAGCCCGTGCGGCCCGTCGGCCATGAATATGGAGGGGATGCCCAGCCTTTTGATGGGCGTGGTTTCCCACATGCTTATGCCCGAGCATAGGGCGGCTTTCTCTTCCAGGGTCAGCTCTCCCACGAGGCTCTCAATCTCCGGCAAGCCAGAACCCTCCCCCAATTGTTTGTTTTTTCACAAAAATAATAGCAAAGCCCTTTCCGGCCTGTCAATGCGGCCTCCTGGAGGCCGCCCCTTTGGCGGGCAGGTTTATCCCCCGAAGAGGGCCAGCAGCTCGCCGGCCTTGTTCCGGCCGCTACCCTGGCAGCTGATGAAGCGCCGCACCTTGAAAAAGGTGAGCTGCGCCCCCCGGTAGATCTGCCGGACAAACTCGGTGTCGTGGTTGGAGAGGAGGACGGGGATGCCTTTCATTGCCAGCCGGGCGGCCAGCACCGCCAGCTCTTTCTGCTCCTCCAGGCCGAAGCCGCCGCTGCTGTATGCGGTGAAGTTGGCGGTGGGGGAGAGGGGAACATAGGGGGGGTCGCAGTAGACCACGTCCCCGGGCTTCGCCTGCGCCATGGCCTGGCGGAAGTCCAGGCAGGCGAAATCGGCCTGCTGCGCCTTCCGGGCGAAGTAGAGCATCTCCTTCTCCGGGAAGTAGGGCTGCGCGTACCGGCCAAAGGGGGTATTGAATTCTCCCGCGGCATTGTAGCGGCAGAGCCCGTTGTAGCCGTGGCGGTTCAGATAGAGAAAGAGGGCCGCCTTTTCCTTCCTGTCCCTGGTGGTGTTGAATTGGGCGCGCAGGCGGTAGTATTCCTCCTCCCGGTTTGTTGCCGGGGTGAAATAGCCGCGGCAGTATTGCACGAAGTATGCGCCCTCTTCCTGGAGCACCTGGTAGAGGTTGATGAGGTCGGCGTTGCTGTCGCTGAGAAAGTAGCGGGGGTAGTCGGTGTTGAGAAACACAGCGCCCGAACCTACGAAGGGCTCCAGCAGCCTGCTTCCCGGCGGCAGCTGCTCCTTGATGCGGCGGAGAATGCGATACTTGCCGCCGGCCCATTTCAAGAAAGGCTTCATTGGCTCCTCCAGGTCAGTAGAAGTGGATAAATCCTTCCACCCGTAGCTCCCAAAATCCTGCCTGCTGGTACGGCAAACGAAGCCTAAGTGGGACGCCAGGGACGTACCTGTTTGTCCCATTTTGATGACAGAAAGGGACGTCCCTGTTCCATGTGGGTCGGGAGGGTACGTCCCTGTTATCCCATAACAGGGAGCTGTCCGTCTGGACAGCCCCGCAAGGCTTCTACACTTTTTCCCAGAGGGTGGCGTTGGCGTTGCCAAAGCCGCCGCAGAGGGCGGCCAGCCCGTACCTGGCCTCGGGAAGGTCTTTTTTCATGATGTTGTTCAGGGTGATGACGATGCGGGCGCCCGACTCGCCCAGGGGGTGGCCCAGGGCCAGCGCTCCGCCCCAGAGGTTCGTCTTCTTGAAGGGCGCGTTCTCTTCCAGGCCCAGCTCCCGCAGGCAGACCAGGGCCTGGCTGGCAAAGGCCTCGTTGAGCTCCACCACGTCGATGTCGTCGGGACCCAGGTTAAACCTCTCCAGCAGCTTGCGCACGGCATAGATGGGCCCTATGCCCATGATGGTGGGGTCGCAGCCGGCCATGGCGCCCCCCTTGTAGCGCAGGTGATAGCTCAAGCCGAGGGCGTCGGCCTTCCGCCGCTCCATCAGCAGCAGGGCGCAGGCCCCCTGGGTCAGGGGCGAGGAGAACGCGGCGGTGATGACGCCGCCTTCCTTGAAGGGAGTGGGCAGCCCCATCATGCTTTCGCGGGAAATATCGTCCCTGATGAGCTGGTCGCGGTCAACGATAATTTTTTCTCCCTTTTCATCCACCCCCTCCACGGGGACGATTTCATCCTTGAACTTGCCGGCGTCCCGCGCCTCTGCCGCCCGCTTGTGGCTGTAGTAGGCCATCTCGATCATGTCCTCGGGGGAAACCTTCCACATGTCGGCCACCTTTTCCGCCGTCGCTCCCATAGGCAGATCCATGGGGTTGTAGCGCTGGTAAAGGCGCATGGGCGGCTCTATTCCCTGCCCCATCTTCACGTTGAGCATGTCTTCCACCCCGCCGGCAATGTAGATATCGCCTTCGCCGCACATGATGGCGCGGGCGGCATGCTCAATGGCGGACATCCCCGAGGGGCACTGCTGGCAGATGGTGTTGGCGGGCACGCTTTCGGGATAGCCGCCGGCCAGCCAGGCCAGCCTGCCGATGTCGTGCTGCAGGCCGCTCTGGTTGGCGCAGCCGATAAAAACGGCCTCCACATCCTCCGGCTTGACGGCCTTGTTGCGCTCGAAGAGGAAATCGAAAACCGCCGTCAGCAGTTCGTCGGGAGTCTGCTTCCTGAACCAGCCCTTTTCGGCATGGGCCCTGCAATTCGCTGTCCTAACGCCGTCAACGATCACGCATTCCCTGAGCATAGCACTCTTCCTCCTTCTTTCTTTTGTCGATCGGGGAGGCCAAGGCCTCTTTCCCCGGAAAAGCCCTGGGAGGGCCGCTGTGCTTCCGCTAAGCGGGGGAGAATCTATAAAAATTAATATTATACATCGGGATAAATTATTTCTCTAGATATTAAAATAATTCCTTCTTGCAAGTCAATTAAATCTTTTTTAAAAACTAATCCACAGCCGCAAAGATTGACAAAATTGCCGTTTCCGTAGAAATTTGCTATTATTTAAGGAAGCGGCAAAAGCAATGCCATTCTCTTTTTTGCATGTGCGCGGCCAGGCAGCCGCCTGGAGGGCCTGGAGCAAGGTAAAAAAATTAGCGAGGTAAGAGGATGAACTGGCACAAGGTACTGGGCACTACTCCCGGCGAAGGCATGCAGCCAAAAGAGGTCTTTTCCTACAGCATCGCCGGCCTTGGGCAGAACATGATCTTCGCCATGGTCAGCTCTTTCATAATGCTGTATTACACCGACGCGGTGGGGCTGCTTCCCGGCGCCGTGGCTTTAATCATGCTGGGCACCCGCCTCTTTGATGCCTTCAATGATCCCATCATGGGGAACATCGTGGATCGCACCAGGAGCAGGTGGGGCAAGCTGCGTCCCTACCTGCTCTTTTCGCCTCTTCCCATAGCCATATTCACGGTCATCTGCTTCACCACCTTGCCCGAGGCTGACTACACGGCCAGGCTCATATATGCAATTGTTACTTACAACATCTGGGCCATACTCTATACCATCCTCGACGTGCCCTATTGGGGCCTCTCCACGGCGATGACCTCCGACACGCACAAGCGAGCGACCATGCTTACCATAGCCAGGCTGGCCTGCACCGTGGGAGCGGGATTGATTACCCTGACGGTTCCCATTATCGTGGGCTACATACAGAGCCGGAGTACCGGCGGGCTGCTGTTGGAGGAAATTCCCCTGGAGCAGCAGGAGGCGGTAAGGGCGGCCATCGGCAGCGACCTGAGAGCGGCTTTTCCCTGGATTGCCGCAGTCGTCGCGGCCCTGGCTCTTCCCTTCATCTTTGCCGCTTTTGCGGGCACCAGGGAGAGGTATTATTCTGACGAGCCCCCCCTTTCCATGTGGGAAAACTTCAAGCTGCTGTTTAAAAATGAGCCGCTAATGTTAATTGTATTTTCGGGCATCTTGGGGGCCCTGAAAGGCATGTTCCTCACCGGGGGCATCTATTTTGCCAAGTATAATCTTGGAGATAGCGGCTACTTTACTTTAATCAACCTCTCCGTGGCTCCCGGCGGGTTGCTGGCTTCCCTTTTAACCCCCATGCTGTCACGCAAATTCGGCAAGCGAGACCTGTTCATCTATTCCCACCTGGCCGGTGCGGCGGTGCTGCTGGCCATGTATTTCGTGGGATGGAGATCTGCTTTCGGCCTCTGGTTTAACATGGCCGGGTTAATTATCGTGGGCATCCCGTTGGGCTTTGCCAATATCTTGACTTATGCCATGATCGCCGATACGGTGGATTACCTGGAGTGGAAGACCGGCAAAAGGGCGGAAGGCATGTGCTTCGCCATGCAAACATTTATCTCCAAGGTTGGCACCGCCCTGAGCTCCTTCGCCATAATGCTCACGCTTAGCATTGTAGGCTTCGTGGAAAATGTGGCCGCGCCGCCCCGAGTCCAGGACGGCATCTACTTTGCCAACGTGTTCCTGGCGGCGGTGAGCATGCTGGCCTGCACCATCCCCCTCTTTTTCTACCGCTTCACCGAGAAGGAGCAGGCCCGTGCCGTGGCTGTTACCGCTGCCCGGAGGGGAATTAAGGCGGAAGGAGGCTATGATCACACGGTATAGTCAACTCACATTTTTCTTGAGGCGGCTGTTTACAACTAGTTGATGCGGGTAATGCAAAAAGAAGGCTACTGCCCGGGCCAAACGCCCCGGGCTATTTTTCGCCGCCTTAACCTTAACCCGAAGATTAAAGCAGCAATCCCTACAAGGATCAGTCCGGGCCAGGCCAGAAGGGGAAATGTCCGCCGGCTGCTGATGCGATTTGCGGGTTCCCTGTAGTATGGGGGTATCTGGGGGATGCCTTCGGGGCCGGGGGGATGAGCGGCGGCATATTCTACCAGGGCCATCCAGACCTTTAACTCACTGCCTTCCTCATCGTAAACCAAGATTTCTTCCGATATATTGCCTTCGTGATCAAGGTATGGCACAGGATTTCCGGAAGCATCCTTGGGAACTATTTTTAGCATGGGCAAAATATGAGTTATTTTTTCCAGGGTGGGCAGGTGATATAGAACATATGATTCGGTTGCTACCCGGTATAGCTTTTGATCGCCCCTCGCCAGCGGGACAAAATCATCATTTAATGTTTGCCGCCCTTCTCCGGTGAATCGCTCGGCGTTAATTACCGAGCGAAGGGAAGGGATCGGCGTGCTGTCTCCAAAAACATCTATGATTTTAAAAGGAAGATTGAACAAGACAGCCCGCTGCGGGTCGTAAGCAAGGCGCAGGCCTGAAATTTGGGGGTATTCCGCGTATCCCCTGAATTCCGGAAGAAGGAAGAAAATCTCTAAAATGCGCCGCACTTCCTCTCCGGTCAGATAGAAGGATACTACCGGATGGCCGGGCAGCATATCAGAGCCCGTACCGGTAAGGGTAATATCGGCCAACTCTTTAAAGGTAATCTTTCCCGGTCCCAGGGACTTCCAGCAGAGCCCTGAAGGAAGCAGCGCAAAATCAACCCTTTCTCCCAGCTTTTGACCGGCTACAATGCGCAAAGCATCAGTGGCGAAATTACCCATGGGCGTCTCTTGGAAGGGGGCGCTGTAGAGCTCAAAGTCGGCATAAGCGACCACCTCATCCATTGACTTGACCTTTCCTCCGGTCAGTGCATTAATTCCCCTGTTCAGTTCTTGTTCATACCCCGCCACCATCTCGGCGATGAGGGGATCTTCCGTAATCGATTTATCCAGTTCAAGGTGGTAAGGAAGACCGGTCTCTTTATTTCTCAGACGCAGCTTGCCGCTGGAACAATCAAAAGCAAGCTCCAGGATGCAAAGATGCTGCAGGTAGGCTGAAGTTTGCAATACTATGGTATGGTTAACCCATAAGGGCTCCATCCGCTCATGGTCGTGGCCTCCCAGGATAAGGTCAATTCCAGGCACCTCCCGGGCCAGTTCAATATTATCCCTGGCAGAAGCATGATTTACGGCGATAATAACATCGGCACCCTGTGCTCTGAGCTGAGTTACAGCTTCCCGGGCAGCTTCGTGAGGGTCGTTAAATTTAATCGGACCGTGCTTAAAAATGAACGGCGGCAGGGTACTCCGGCCGAGGACGCCTAAAAAACCGATGGTCAGCCCATTGTCAAGTTTTTTCAAGCAGGTTTTTTCAAATAAACGAGGTTCGGCCAGGGGATGGTTTTCGGGGGGCAGGGTGTTGGTGGATATCACGACCGTTTTATTCTTTTCACCAGGATAGCCGGCATTCTTAAGAATTTGTGCTAATCCCCGGTGCCCGGGGTCAAATTCATGGTTCCCCAGGGTGATTACATCATAACCGATTTGCTGCATGATATCCAACTCAGGAGCGAAACCGAGAAAATTTAACCAGCTGTATATGGTGGGGCTGATAAAATCCCCTCCATCAGTTAATATCACCGGTTCGCCCGACTTTGCCTTATTGCTCCCGATTTCATTTACCGCTCCGGCTAAAAGAGGGAAACGATGAATATGTGAGTGGATGTCATTGGTATGCAGCACGGTGAAATAAAGTTCTTTGCTTTGGCTTATTTCTTGGGAAACCGCACTGGCTGGTAAAGCCAAAAGCAGTACACTAAAAGTCGCGGCCAGGAATCTGCGAACTGGTGCCCCGGCAAGATACTTTCCTAGCTCCATAACTTTTACCGGCATCACAGGTTCTCCCGGGTCTTGTTTTAATAAAAGTCCCTTTTTGGGTGTCCCTTTTTCACTTAAGTTTAGGCTGACAGTTTTAGGCGAAGGAAAAATTCGGCAAAGTTGGCCCAATATCCTCTTAATTATAGAGTATAGTACTACTATTTACACAACTTACATAAAATTAAAATTGAAAATTTAATATCTTGAAGGAATTGCGAGAGATGCATAGAATAAAGTTTACCCGAGAGGATCAAGGCTGCATCCAATCTTTCGGCCTTCCCTGCAAAAATCACGGTTAGCATGGCAGCAGCCGGTTTACCGGGGGTGGCAGGCAAAATGGGAAAGCAGACGGGAACATTGCATCTTCCGAAAGGAGCCGTATACCAGGGAGAGATTGTTGACGGCAAGCAGCATGGCCGGGGCACCATTACCTGGCCTGATGGCAGCAGCTACAGCGGTGAGTGGCGAAACGGACGTTATCACGGCTACGGGGTCTACACCTGGCCCAACGGCGATCGCTACGAAGGCGAATGGTGTGAAGACAAGATGCACGGCCGGGGCACTTATATTTTTAGCGACGGCCGGGAGTACCGCGGCAGCTGGAAAGAAGACATCATGGAAGGCCGCGGCACTTTAATCCTGCCGGACGGGTCCAGGTACGAAGGCGAGTTTGTGGGCGGTTCCTACGAGGGCCGGGGAACCTACTTCTGGCCCGACGGCAGGAAGTACAGCGGCGAGTGGAAGAATTCGGCCATTAACGGCCAGGGGACGCTCACCTGGCCTGATGGACGCGAGTATACGGGACAGTGGGTTGACGGCGCCAGGCACGGTGAAGGCACCATGACCTGGCCCGACGGCCGCTCCTACACCGGCACGTGGCAAAACAACAGGATGCACGGGCAGGGCGAGCTGACTTTCCCTGACGGCGGCAAGTTTGTAGGCAAGTTCAAAGATGGGGAGCCCGCCAGGCAGGGCACGTACATCTTTCCCGACGGCGCCAGGTACAGCGGCGAGGTGAAAGGCGGCATCCCCCATGGCCGGGGGACCACCGTTTTCCCCGACGGGTCCAGGTTTACCGGCCACTACGTGGAAGGGAAGCCCAGCCTGGAGGGCCGGTATAATTATCCTGATGGGAGCCGTTACCGGGGAGAACTGGCCGGGGGCCTGCCCCACGGCCGGGGCACGCTTACTTTTCCCGACAAGTCCAGGTTTGTGGGGGAATTTATCAACGGCGAACCCGCCTCCAGCGGAACCTTCATTATGCCCGACGGAACGGAGTACACCGGCGAGGTTTCGGGGGGCCGTCCCCATGGGCGGGGAACAGCTGTCTTTCCCGACGGTTCCAGGTTTGTCGGCGATTACGTGGATGGCCGGCCGGCCGAATGGGGTAAGCACATCTACGCCGACGGGAGCGAGTATGAAGGCAGCGTAAAAGACGGCCGGCCGCACGGCGAGGGCACCACCCGCTATTCCGACGGGGCCGTTTTTACCGGCGAGCACCGCAGCGGAGAGGCGGTGCAGGGAGTATATACCTTTCCCAATGGCAGCGTCTACACCGGCGAGCTGAAAGCAAGGCGCCCCCATGGCCAGGGGAAGCTCTCCTATGCCGACGGCTCTGTCTATGAAGGCGAATTTAAAAACGGAGACCGCTGCGGGCAGGGGCGGCAGAGCTGGCCTGACGGTTCTGAGTACACGGGTGAGTGGCGAAATGATGCCCAGCATGGCCGGGGCATGCTTATTTACCCTGATGGAGTAAAGCTGGAGGGGCGCTTCAGCAAAGGACAGGTTCCCTCTGTGGCCACTCTTCTTTACCCCGACGGCTCTGTCTACAAGGGAGAACTAGAAATAGAGGAGGGCAAGCCCAAGCCCCATGGGCGGGGCGCCCTCTCCCTGCCTGACGGCTCCAGGCAGGAAGGAATCTTCTATAAGGGAAAGTTAATGGAAGAGGGCGTTTACACTTATCCCGATGGGGCGAAATACGAGGGCGCCATGCAGGAAGGCCTGCCCCACGGGCCGGGGAGGTTGACTTTTCCCGACGGGAAAATATTTATAGGGACTTTCCATCGCGGCGTTGCCGAGGCGCGCGGCAAGCTCGTCCTGCCTGACAAGACAGAATACGACGGCGAGCTGGTGGATTGGAAGCCCCACGGCTGGGGTGTTTATACCTGGCCAGATGGCACCCGCTACGAGGGGCAATGGGAAAAGGGTGCCTATCACGGGAAAGGCAGCTATTATTTTGCCGACGGCCGCCGCTATGAGGGCGATTTCGTCCATGGCAAGCAGCATGGCCGGGGCACCCTTACATATCCCAACGGGACCCGCTATGAGGGCCAATTTGCAAATGGCTTGAGGCACGGGCAGGGGACCATTGTGGCGCCCGATGGCCGCTCCTATAGCGGCGAGTGGAAGAATGACCAAATTAGCGGCTGGGGCATTTACACCTGGCCGAACGGTGAAAAGTACGAAGGCGAATTTCAAAAGGGGAGGCCGCACGGCAAGGGCACCTATACCTGGCCCGATGGCTCGAAATATACGGGAGAGTGGAAAGAGGGTCTGCAAGATGGCCTGGGGACGCTGTTCTCTTCCGGCGGCGAGACAAGAAGCGGCCGGTGGGTGCGGGGACGGTATACCGGGAACGTGTAAGTAATGGCATAGCGAATAAAAAATTCTTAAATAAGGTCCTTTTTACCCTTGAAGGAACATGCTCACTGTAGTATAATGTACAAAAATAGCCAAAAAGGTAGGTCTTTTAAAGAATATTTAGCCACTTTTTGCCCGAAAAAGGGCAATGAATAAATAGAAAAATCCATAGTCTTTCGCTTTTTTACGGGGCGCCCAAGAGAGAAGCATGGGCCAAAAGCAAAAGGCGATAGAATGGAGAGGATGCCGGTTGAATGGGAATAACGCCGCCTCCTTCATGCTGTTTGGCTATCTAAGCATGGCTTTGCTCTTGGGTGTTTTTATCCGCAGCCAGTTAAAATTTTTCCAGAGATACCTCATACCGGGATCTGTCATCGCCGGTTTCATCATGCTCATCATCGGGCCCAATTTTCTTAACATCGTGAGCATACCCACCGGCGACGAAGTTGACTTCTTAGTCTTCAACCTGCTTACAGCCATTTCCATTGCCATAGGTCTCAGGGGCTTTGACGCAGAGAAAGACAAGGGAAAAGAGGTGTTGAAACTTTCAGCAGCCATTACCGGCCTTCTCTCTTTTCAACTGGCGGCCGGCATGCTATTTGCTCTCATTATTGTTTTATTGATTAACCCGGGCCTGTTTCGCGGTTTTGGATCGATGCTTATGTTGGGGCAGGGTTTTGATGCCGCCATAGCCAGGTTTTTTGGCGGTTTTTGGGAGCAGGAACAGGGCTTCACCGGGGGGCAGAGCATCGCCTTCGCTTTTAGCTCCTTGGGCTTCCTGATGGCTTATCTCCTCGGCCTGGGCTACATCATCTGGGCTAAAAAAAGAGGGCTGATTACCCCCATCCCCGACGAAGAAAGTACTTCGGTTCAAACAGGCATCATGCAGCCCGGCGAAAAGAAGCCGGCTGCCGGTTTATTGACCACCCACAATCAAAGCATCGAAACCTTCACCGTTCACCTGGCCATAATTGGCCTGGCCATGCTCCTGCTCTACGGGCTGTTAAGGCTGCTGGCGCTGGTGATGATACATAACTTCAGCTCGGGGATGGTCATCGTCACCGAGACGCTGTTCAGCTTTAACTACCTCTTCGGCTTATTGATGGGATTATTCTTTAGATGGCTGCTTAAACGGCTGAAGATCGATTACCTGGTAAACCGCGGTGTTTTGGAGCGCATCCTTGGGGTTGCCGTTGACTACATGGTGGTGGCGGCAATAGCTTCCGTACCTCTGGTAATTTCCCTTGTCAACACCTGGGAGACGCTGAGCCTCTCTCTCATCGGTGCGGGGCTAACCTTGCTTGCCGTTGTCGTATTAATGAATAAGGTCTGCGGGGAAAAAAGCATAGCGAAGCAGGTGGCCACGTATGGTTTTTTAACAGGAAATATATCTTCTGCCGTGGCCCTCTTGAGGGTTCTTGATCCTCGCTTGGAGGACCCATTTATCCGCAATCTGACTTACGCAGCGGGACTCAGTTTTATTGCCGCACTGCCGCTCTTTCTCTTCATGAATATAGCAGTTGTCGGACGGATAGGGCACATAGCCGCTTCCGCCGGGCTGGCGGCGATTTACGGAGGGTGTATTTTCTGTGCATGGTATTTTTTGATTTTTAAAAGATCGCCCCAATAAACGATCCAGCAAGCCACGATAGCTCTCTTTCCCAGGCAATTTTACCGCGCGGGTAAGATTTTGCCATGTGAGCAATGCAGGCGGATAAAGCGAGTAACTACTTCGCGAGGAATAGGGGGGTAGCTGAATGAGGCTTAAAAACTGGAAGTGTCTACTGGCAGCAGTGTTAACGCTGGCCCTGTTGTTAAACCCTGTTGCTGCTGCTGCAGGAGCCGCTGCCTCCGGCGATGCCGCCGATGCGAATCTATTCAGGCAGTCGGCTTCGCTTCTTAAATCCATGTTTTCCAGCGGCAGCTACGCTGCCGGGCCGGCGGAGCAGGATCAAAAGAGTCCTTTTCAGCCCCTGCTGGATAGGGTGGGGGAATATTCCAGGAAGATTTTAGAGGATGAAGAGCTCAAAGTTTCCCTAAGAGAAGTTCTTGACGAAATCCTGGCCGACGAGCGAATTGCGGGCTACGATGTCGATGCACTGGTTGTAAGGACTCTCCGGGATGAAAGGCTGATCAATATCCTGGGGAGTGTCATCGCCCGTCATCTCAGGGACGAAGAATTTCTCTCCTTCGTGGAGCAGCTGGCCGGCGAGGTAAAGGTCCTGTTAAAGGACCCGGCCATCGTGTCGTACCTGCATGACACGATTACCGGGCTCTTGGAAGACGAGCGCATCAACGAGCTTGTTTTTGAAATAATCAACCTACTACTTTATTATGCCGAGCAGTTTAAGGGCAAGCTGGGAGACGGCAGGCTGGACGCCGCCCTTCAGCAGCTGGCCGACGATTTAACCACCCTCTTTAAAGCACCCGTGTTGAAATATGCCGAGGAGATCATGGAAGATGAGAGGGTGGTGGAAGCTCTCGATAAAATCCTCTCCACCCTGCAGGGGCTGGATGAGCGCTTCGTGGAGAGGCTGAAAGCGGACGAGGACTTCAGCCGGGCCCTGGACGAACTGCTGGAGCTTTTCCTGGGTCCCCTTT
>JAAZIN010000132.1 GCA_012800855.1 Bacillota bacterium | reverse complement strand
TGGCCGCCTCCAGCTCCAGGGCATATTCCCTTTCGCTCTCGTTTCGTAAATTAATTGGATTTGCCTGTTCGGAAATCTCCTGGATGACCCCTACCGCACCGCTTATATTGCCTGATTCGTCCTTAATCGGCGCCCCTGACAGCGCGACCACGGCTGCCTTGCCATCCAATTTCTTTATGCCGGCCACTAAGCCCCTGCTCTCTTCTCCCCGCAAAGCTGCTTGAACCGCCGGGCAGTTCTCCAGCTTCATCCGCTCCCCAACATCACCCGGACAGCTTTTATACCCATCATGAGCACCGGCAGAATCGAGTAACACTCCGCCGCCAAGAATGCGCCTGGCCTCTTCATTGGCAAATGAAACCCGGCCATCGGCCCCGACGATCAACAGCCCGGCAGGAATGGCGTTAAACAATGCCCTAAAGGAGCCACTGCGTAGAAGCTGCTCCAGGTCCAAGCCGTTTAGGTTTCTATCTTCTTTTTCGGAAATGGGATTTACTCTCAAGAAATCAGTCCTCCTCCACCCACTGAAAATAAGTGAAAAAGCAGAGAGTACACAATAGCCGCACCGGCTGGCAGGAAGAACTACATGCAGCGCCTATTGGCATAACGGGCCAGGGTGGGCGCAAGCAATCGCGTGCTGTCATTCCTTGACCGCTTGGCCATCCTGGCTTTGGGCAGCGGTAATGGTTGGAATTGCATAAACTCTTCTACGTTTTGAAACAATTTCCTGCTTGGCTAATAAATGAATCGAAAGAGATATCTGACGATTTGTTCCCCTAGATTGGGCGGGTAGGAAGCACACCACCCTGGCCTTAACAGTTAGGCTGTTCCCCGAGCAAGGCAACACCGATTTTGTTTTTCGGGCACCTGCACGAAATCGGACTTGTTACCGGCCTGGCTCCGGCCGGCATGCGCATTTTGCCATCGACTCAACCACGGAGAACCTGGGTCATACCCATGAGTTCATGTTTGCCACCCTAATAGAAGCTCCCTACGGCCCCGGTGAGGACCAAGAATTCCAGGCCACGACCTAAACACAGATGCAAAAAGGGGCAGCCTGAAAAAACCAGGTCAGCCCCTTTTTTATGCCTGCGCACCGGGTGCCGGAGCCGGCAACGTCTTCCTTTACAAAACGGCTTTTCCAAAGGGAGTAAAGGCCAGCGAAGCCAGCTTGAAATGCTGCTTGGCAAAAGGAATCCCGACAACAGTAACGGCCAAGAGCAATCCCAGCAGCAGGTGGGTCAAGGAGACAACTATGCCCCCGGTAAAGATCCAAACAATGTTGAAGACGGTGGCCAGGAAGCCCGTGCTTGTGGGGGTGCTGACAATTGTCTTCCCAAAGGGCAGCAGGCCCAGCAGCGCCAGCTTAAACAGCTGAATGCCGAAGGGGATGCCGACGATGGTCGCGCACATGGCCACTCCCCCCAGGGCATACTCCAGGAAAATAAGAAAGCCGCCGGAAATGATCCAGAGAATATTACCAATAATACTCAATGCTTCCCCCTTCTTTCCTTCCTTCAAAAAGGTCTTTTTGCTTTACGGCTGCCGGCGTAATGGCAGCCAAGAAAAAACAGCAGACTCGTTAAAAGGGTTTACTTCGCCCCGGCAGCTCCCCTTTTCCACTCCCGCATTACCAGCGCATAGGGGATAAAGGCGAGCAGAGAAACGGCGGCCGCGGCCAGGAACATTTCCGGGTTGGGCACGTCCTGGACAAAGCCAAACTCATCGACGAAGGTTTGGCCGCCTTTGATTACCGCCGAGCCGATGAAAGGGCCGATTACCATGGGCAGAAGCACAAAAAAGATCATCCTGATCCCCGCGTAGTGGCCCCTTTTCTCCTCGGGAATTAAATCCCGCATACCCGCGGAGAGGATGGCCATCAGGACCAGACTTCCCGCCATCAAGATCGTGCCGAAAATGGCGAGCGTGAGCATGGTGGCGCTGCTGTTGCCCTGCAAGGTTTTGCCCGTGGCATAGAGGGTCAATAAAGCCGCGCTAAAGATGGCTCCGGCCGGGTAGAGAAAGCGCTGCTTGCCGTATTTATCGATGAGCCGGCCCATGATTACGCTGGCCGCGGAGGCCAGGATCAAGACCGTGCCAAGCAGGAGGGCATAATCGGCAATACCAAGATAGTGCTCCATGTAGATGATGAGGTAGGGCATGAAAACCTGCTCGGACGTGCAAAAGACCCCCATGGCGATTAAGATTAGGTATAGCGCTTTGTTTTCCCTGATTACCCGGGGACGGAAGCCGTAGATGATATTGCTGAAATAGCTGGTGTCGCGGCCCGGTTTTACTCCCTTGTCCTGGATGATGAAAAGCCCGGCCAGGCCTCCGGCAAAGACCATGCCCCCGATAATCAGGAAGAAGACGTCCCAGAGGCCCTGTTGCTTGAGCGGGTCGAATAAACCGAACACCAGCAGCATGGCCAGCAGGGGCAGGGCGGAGAGGAGACCTTCCGCTTTGCCCCGGTTGCCGGGATTGGTTACGTCGGTGACCCAGGCGTTAAAGGCGGCATCATTGGCCGTAGAGCCGAAGAAAGTCATGACACAATCCATAATCACCACTATGGCCACCGTTACAGCAACCGCCGTGGCCAGCGAGGCTGCAGGGAAAATTTTCTGGGTATTTTCCACGCTGATGAGGGCAAAGGACATGATGGTCAGGCCCCAGATGAGGTATCCGGCCACAATGAACAGTTTGCGCCGGCCCAGCCTGTCTGAAAGAGAGCCCATCAGCAGGGTGGTCAGCGTGGCCGTGACGGCGCTCGCCGCCACCATGACAGCGATGGCGTTGCTGTCTTTGGACACGGTGTTATACAGGAAGACATTGAAATACATGTTTTCAATGACCCACGCCACCTGCCC
>JAAZIN010000131.1 GCA_012800855.1 Bacillota bacterium | reverse complement strand
GGCGCGCCCTTTGCTTAACATCTACACCTAGCCTTCTTCTTGACTGCAGCAAGAATATTTCTAGCAAAGGGATGAACAGTCATGCGAAAAACAGCCATAGTTACCGGAGGCAGCAGGGGAATCGGCTTTGCCATTGCCAGGCAGCTTATGATGGACGGGTACAGTGTCGCCATTTTAGATATCAACTCCCCGTCAGATTACCGGCACAACCTGGACCAGCTGGCCGAAATGGGCGAGGATGCTTTCCTCTACGTTCAGGGTGATGTCCGCTGCGCCCAGGACCGGGAGCACCTGATCAAGGAGACCGTTGACAAATTCGGCGGCATCCACGTCTTGGTAAACAATGCCGGGATTGCTCCCCGGGTACGCCGAGACCTCCTGGAGATGACCGAGGAAAGCTTCGACGAAGTAATTGCCACCAACACCAAGGGTCCCCTCTTTCTTACCCAGCTGGTGGTCAAGCAGATGCTCAAGCAGGGTTTCTGCGGCAAAAAGCGCGGCACCATTGTAAACATCTCTTCACTTTCGGCCGAGGTCTCCTCCATCAACCGGGGCGAATACTGCATCTCCAAGGCCGGCCTCTCCATGCTCACTACGCTCCTTGCCGACCGCCTGGCTCCTGAGGGCATCCTGGTGCACGAGGTGCGTCCCGGCATAATTGCCACGGACATGACCATGCCGGTGAAGGCAAAATACGACGCCCTGTTTGAACAAGGCCTCCTTCCCATAAACCGTTGGGGCACGCCCGAGGACATTGCCAACGCCGTTTCCGCCCTGGTCAGCGACAAGTTCCTCTATACAACGGGCTGCTATGTAAACGTGGACGGCGGCTTGCATATTAAACGGCTCTAACATTCTCTAGGAAAGGGAGGATGACATGAGCGAAGCTGCAATTAATCTGCCTGGCGGCAGAGTTCGGGTATATTCCTACAACACCGTGGTTGTCGGAAGCGGTGCCGCAGGGCTAAATGCCGCCGACTGCCTCTACCGCTTTGGCCAGACCGATATCGCCCTTGTCACCGAGGACATGAACGCCGGCACTTCGCGCAACACCGGCTCGGACAAGCAGACCTACTACAAACTCACGCTGTCCGGCGGCAGCCCGGACAGCGTGAGGGAGATGGCGCAGACCCTCTTTGACGGGCAATGTGTCGATGGCGACATCGCCCTCTGCGAAGCTGCGCTCTCCACCCAGTCTTTTTTTAGACTGGTCGAACTGGGCGTCCCCTTCCCCCAAAACCGCTACGGCGAATACGTCGGCTACAAGACGGATCACGATCCCCGTCAAAGGGCCACCAGCATCGGGCCGTACACCTCCAGGAAGATGACTGAATGCCTGGAGCAGGCCGTACGCGCGAAGGACATCCCCATTTTTGATCACATGCAGGTAATCAAGATTCTAACCGAGGGCGAGCAATTCTTCGGCCTTCTGTGCCTCGATTTAACTGCTCCGGGGGACCCGGACCGGCGCTTTGTCGCCTTCAACTGCAAGAATGTAATCTATGCCACCGGTGGGCCCGCCGCCATCTACGCCGACAGGTCCTATCCCGAATCGCAGTACGGCGCCACGGGGATCGCCCTGGAAGCGGGAGTGATGGGGAAAAACCTGACGGAGTGGCAGTACGGCCTCGCTTCCATTTCTCCTCGCTGGAACGTCTCCGGCACCTATATGCAGGTCTTGCCGCGCTTCATCTCCACCGATCCCGACGGCAGCAACGAGCGGGAATTCCTGCAGGACTTCTTCCCCGATGAGGTCGACCTGCTCTCCAAGATCTTCTTGAAAGGTTACGAATGGCCCTTTGACGTGCGTAAGGTGGCCGGCGGTTCCTCCATCATCGACCTCTTGGTGCACCGGGAAACGAGCAGCGGACGGCGTGTCTTTCTTGATTTCCGCTACAATCCCGGCAAGGTGAAAAGCATCCGCTTTGATCTGCTCGCCGATGCCGCCAGGGAGTACCTGGAAAAGGCCGGCGCTTGCTTCGGCACGCCCATAGAGCGCCTCTGGCACATGAACCGGCCCGCGGTGGAATTCTACCGGGAAAGGGGCGTCGACCTCTTCAAGGAACCCCTGGAGATCGCCCTCTGCGCCCAGCACAACAATGGAGGCTTGGCCATCAACTGCTGGTGGGAAACCAATGTCAAGGGCTTCTTTGCCGTGGGTGAGGTCAGCGGCAGCCACGGCGTCTACCGCCCGGGAGGCAGCGCGTTGAATTCGGGTCAGGTTGGTTCGCTGCGCGCCGCCCGCTATATTGCCGCCCGGCGCACCGGCAAACCCATGCCGCTCGAGGCTTTCATGCAGAGGGCTCGGCCGCACATGACCCGGCTGCTGCAGCAGGCGGAGGAGCTCCTGGGGGCGGAAGAAGACAACATCGGGACGCTCTGGAGGCAGGCCACCGTTCGGATGAGCTACTACGGCGCGGCCATTCGAAACATCGATAATATTGAACGCATCATGGAGGAATCGAAGAGCGAGCTGGCCGGTTTCTGGCAGCTGGCCAGGATCAGCAAGCCGGAACGGCTCTCGCTGGCTTTCAGGCTTTACGATGTTTTGCTCTGCCAGTATATCTACTTGTCGGCGATGAAAGACTACGTCGAAAGAGGCGGGAAAAGCCGCGGCAGCGCGCTTTATACCGACATGTCCGGAAAGAAGCCTCATTCCCTGCTGCCCGACATGTTCACTTTCCAGCTTGACGATGGTGCTCTGGGCAGCCAGGTGCAGGAAGTGCTCTACCGGGACGGTGCCTGCCACTTCAGCTGGCGGCCAGTACGGCCCATTCCGGAAGAGGAAGGCTTCTTCGAAAACGTCTGGCGTTCGTACCGGGAAAACCAGAACATCGACGATTAGTCAACGAACCAAGGGGACGGTGGCTTTGCTTCACCGTCCCTTTTATCTCTATTTCCTCTTATTGATCAACGAATAGCTTTTTCCAGCACTTTTTACCCCTCTGATGGCGCCGCGTCATCTACCGTAAAAGTGACAATGCTATGTCATCCACTCATGGTAGAATAACTAAAAATACCATTGCAATTATGAAAGCATGGAGGTGGCTTCTCCAATGAGCATCAACAAGACCAGGAGCGTCCTCTACGCCATCGCCAGGCTCCTCGGTGATATCAATGCTATTTCCAGCGGCAGCCCCAAAAAGGTTGGCCAACGAATAGCCCGCCGGGCCGCCGGCCGCGCCACCGGCAAAGCCCTCCGCAGGATTTTCAAGTGATTATCCAGACTTTATTATCATCTTAACCCAATAAGTAAATTTTATTGGATTAATTGCCAATAATGTTGATATTAGAGGAAAAAGCTAGCATTTGCCGAATTAATAATAAGAATTTTGATGTCAACCGTGAGTATTAGGTGAATTGACATCAGCGGATTGGCCACCTTTGCCGACTTCTTTTTTGACGGGCTGATTATGGACTGGATTGTCCAGTCCCGGATTAATAAGTCCTTGAATCATGTGCGAAACATGGCCAGTGACGTAAGCCACATTCTTGGGAAGCTGCGGCAGGAGCTGCAGATGGTGGAAAACCGGCTGGCTGAGGGTTATAAAAAGAAACAAGCAATCATTGAAGGATATAAGTTCCCCAAGCCAATATAGTTGTGGAACATGTATTCAATGACTTTCCACCGGAACACAGCGTCAATTACCGGTCAACCCTGATCTGGCATGAGTTGCAAAAAGAATGAGCCGGGAATCATCCGGCTTGGATGGAACGAGCAGATTAAACAAGGAAGAAAAAACCGCCGGCCCTGTAGCCGGCGGTTTGGGTTTAAAATGTGGCAGAGAAAAGAAAAAATCACCCCCAGGGTGATGGCCATCTCAGAGTAAAAGAATTATCATGCAATTGCTATACAATAACAAGTGCTTTTTTGGCATGTTTTAAAGGAGGATAAAAATGAAAAAAAACTTTTGGGTCTTGATGCTGGCAGTGGCCCTGGCATTGGCTTTGACTGCCTGTGGGGGGGACAAAGGAAACGGCGGCGCCAAAACCGGCGGGTTGGAAGAGGAAACAGGTGATTCCGGCAAAGAGCCGGTGATTACCAAAGGAGAATGGTATTTCGTTGATGGTGAGTTTCATAAATTTACTGATCTAAGCTTTATCGCCTACTTTGAAGAATTCGAAATAAACCTTTATGATGAGTTTTTTTCAGAAACCAGTTATCTTCATTCCAAGTACCTTGGGGATGATACAGTTCTTGGCACAAAGACCCGGCATTTTGCCATAACAGCGTCGAAACGAAAGAGGAAGATGGACAGAAGACGTTAGAAGGATATGTGGAGCTGTGGTACACAGAAGCAGGAGAGCTTGTGCAAATGGGGATGCCGGGAAGGGAAGAGTTGGTCATCGAAAACAGCCCCGATATGATAAATGAAAGGGCGCAGGATATTATCGACGAATTCAATCTAGCTCAATTCTTGATGTATCACGGTCTGTTTGAAGAGGAGCATGAAAAAGGGTATGCAGCTCTTTTTAACGACCCCGAGTTTTACGCCAAGTAT
>JAAZIN010000019.1 GCA_012800855.1 Bacillota bacterium | reverse complement strand
ATTCGGGCATAATCTGGATGATCGTGATCTTCGCCATATTTTACTTTATTCTCATTCGCCCGCAGCAGCAGCAGCAGAAAAGACGGCGCGAAATGCTGGCTTCGCTGAAAAAGGGCGACCGGGTCCTTACCATTGGCGGGATTTACGGGGTCATCAAGGAGATCAATGACGATGTGCTCACCCTGCGCATAGCTGACAATGTGAACATCAAGTTTGCCCGCGGCGGCATTGAGCGCGTCATCGACGACGAGGAGGATTAGGCATAATTAAGGGCGCCGGTTCATATGCTCTTCCTGGAGGGAGAGTGTATGAAATACCGGCCGTCGAACAACCGGGCCTTTCATTCCCTGCAGGGCAGCACCTGGCTGATCCTGATCAAGGGGATTCTGCTGGCGCTGATTTTTTCGCTGGTCATGCTCCTGGCCATCTCCCTTGTTCTTTACCTGACGGAGCTGACCGAGAAAACGGCCTTATACCTTGTCTACGCGGTGAGCGTTGTTTCCATCCTCTGGGGCGCTGCTTACGCCGCCAGGAGGATCGGCTCGCGGGGCTGGCTGAACGGCGGGATCATCGGCGTGGCTTATGTCCTGCTCATGCTGGGCGGGGGCCTGCTTGTTGTCGATGACATGACCATCGGCTGGAACCTGGCCGTGAAGATATTCTTGGGCTTTATTTTCGGCGCCATCGGGGGCATGTGGGGAGTGAATTATTAGGGTCCTGGCGGGCTTAAACGACGCCCGCCACGGAGCAGCCCGGACCCGCGGGCATTTTAAAACCCCCTTGTTACAAGGGTACTTGGGGGATTTAAAAACCCGGACAGCTTAAGCTGCCCTCTCGCGGCTTTGCCGCTGCAGAGGGCAGCTTTCCTTGCGCAGCACCATGGAAAGTATAAGGAAGTTTCATGGTATAATCTAGATGGAATTAAAAGGGGAAGCGGCAGCGCGGCAGGCTGCCGCAGCAGCATTCCCCAACCGAGGAGCTGGTAGCCATCGATCTTATTGCCATGGAGTGGGAACGGAAGATGCGCGAGGAGGGGCCGCTGGCCCTGCGCATGCGGCCGCGCAGCCTGGAGGAGTTTGTGGGCCAGCCGGATCTCCTGGGCGAGGAGAAGCCGCTGCGCCGCCTCATCACCGTGGATCGGATCCCCTCGATGATCTTCTTTGGGCCGCCCGGTACCGGTAAAACCACCCTGGCCCTGCTCATCGCCTCCACCACCCGGGCCGCCTTTATTCAGCTCAACGCCGTGACCGCGGGGGTGAAGGATATCCGCGAGGTGGTGGAGAAGGCCCGCGAGCGCTGGTCGCTGCAGAACCGGCGCACCATCCTCTTTATTGACGAGATCCACCGCTTCAACAAGGCCCAGCAGGATGCTCTGCTGGCGGCGGTGGAGCAGGGCACGGTCATCTTTATCGGGGCCACCACGGAGAACCCCTTCTTCTACCTCACTGGCCCCCTCCTGTCGCGGACCCGCCTCTTCGTGTTTGAGCCCCTCAGCTCCGGCGATATTTTACAGCTGCTGCAGAGAGCCCTTGCCGACGAGGAGCGGGGGCTGGGGAAGCTGGAGCTGGAGGCGGAGCCGGAGGCGCTGCAGCTGCTTGCCGAGCGAGCCAACGGCGACGCCCGCACCGCCCTCAATGCCCTGGAGCTGGCTGTTTTCATTGCCGAGCGCAGCGGCGGAAAGATCAAAATCACCGCGGAGACGGCGGCGGAGGCCCTGCGATCGCGGGCCTACAGCTACGACCGGGCGGGGGACGATCATTACGACATGGCTTCGGCGCTGATCAAATCCATCCGCGGCTCCGATCCCGACGCCGCCATTTACTGGATTGCCCGCATGCTCAAGGGAGGCGAAGACCCTCTCTTTATCGCCCGCCGCCTGGTGATCAGCGCTGCCGAGGATATCGGCAACGCCGACCCCCACGCCCTGGTGCTGGCGGTGGCCGCCTCCCAGGCGGTGCAGCTCATTGGTCTCCCCGAGGGCCGCATCCCCCTGGCCCAGGCCGCGGCCTACCTCGCCGCCGCTCCCAAGAGCAACGCCGCGTACCTGGCCATCGAAGAGGCGATGAAGACGGTGGAAGAGAGGAGCAGCTACCCTGTTCCACCGCACCTGCGCGGGACAGGCTATCGCGGTGCGGCCAGGCTGGGCCATGGCAAGGGCTACCTCTACCCCCATGACTTCCCGGGGCATTACGTGGCCCAGCTCTACCTGCCGCCGGAGCTGGCCGGGAAGAGGTTTTACCGGCCGGGAGTGGAAGGCTATGAACGCCAGATCGGGGAGCGCCTGGAGAAGCTGCGCCGTCTCCGGGAAGAAGCCCTGGCTAAGAAAGCACGTCCGGGCGGTGCTGCCGCCGCGGCGAAAAAAGAGATAAGCAGTGAAAAAAGGGAAGAATAAATGGCCGTGAGCGAATACAGCTACCGGACGCTGCGGGAACAGGTGCGCGTCCGCTTTACCGTGAACAACTCCCGCTTTATTGCCACTGCCGCCCCCGTGTCCAGCCTGGAGGCGGCGGAGCAGTTCGTGGAGCAGGTCAGGGCCGAGTTTCCCGACGCCACCCACCATGCCTATGCCTACCGCGTCGGGGCCGGCACCTCCCTGGTGGAGCGGGCTTTTGACGACCGGGAGCCGGCGGGGACGGCCGGGCTGCCCATGCTGCAGCTGCTCCAGGGGGAGGGACTCTCCGACCTCGTGGTGGTGGCCACGCGCTACTTCGGCGGGATTAAGCTCGGCATCGGGGGCCTGACGCGGGCCTACCGGCAATGCGCGCGGGCCTGCCTGGAGGCGGCAGTGCTGGTGGAGCGGGAGAGGCTCTGCTACTGCCGCATGGTCGTATCCTACGGCGTAATCGGCGCCCTGCTGCGGCAGCTCGAGGCCGTGGGCGCTGAAATCATGGCCACGGATTACGCCGCTGATGTTTCCGTTATTGCCGCCATCCCCTGCCGCTTGGCCGAGGCCATGCGCAAAAAGTTTGTCGAGCTCTCCCGGGGCCGCGGGCGGTGGGAGGAGTTGGCGGAGCCGCCTGCCGTTTAAATTTGCATTGCGCCGGGGGGTGTTTTCCTTTAACCGGAAGAGGGTTCTCGTTGCTTTAAGCGGGGGCGTGGACAGCGCCGTCGCCGCCGCTTTATTAAAAGAGAGCGGCTGCGAAGTTGTGGGGATCACCTTTCAACTGTGGCCGGAGAAGGCTGCGGAAGCAACTGACACCCCGCCGCCGGCGGCCGCTGAAGATGCGCGCTGCGTTGCCGAAAGGCTGGGCATTGAACACGAAGTGGCCGACTTGCGGGAAGCCTTTGCCGAAGAGGTCGTGGCTTATTTTACCCGCGAATACGGCTGCGGCCGCACCCCCAACCCCTGCGTCATCTGCAATCGCAAGATTAAATTCGCCGCCCTGCTGCAGAGGGCGCAGCAGCGGCATTGCTCCCACATTGCTACCGGCCACTACGCCCGCGTGGAGTATTCTCCCCAGCGGGGCCGCTACCTTTTGAAAAAGGGCCTCGACCCGGCCAAGGACCAGTCATACATGCTCTATAATCTAACGCAGGAGCACCTCGCCCGCTGCCTCTTCCCCCTGGGCGAGCTGACGAAAAAAGAGGTGCGCGCCAAGGCGCGGGAGCTCGGGCTGCCCGTGGCCGAAAAGAAGGAAAGTCAGGAGATCTGCTTTATCCCGGAAGGCGACTACCGTGCCTTCTTGAAACGGCGCGGCATGGAAGGGCTTCCCGGGAACATTGTCAACCGCAGGGGGGAGATACTGGGCCGGCACCGGGGCGTTGCCTTCTACACCGTGGGGCAGCGGCGGGGCCTGGGCCTGGCTGCGCCGCGACCCCTTTATGTCCTGGAGATCCGCCCCCAGGACAACACCATCGTGGTGGGAGAGCGGGAGGAGCTCTACCGCCAGGGGGCCGAACTGTGCGGGTTGAATCTCATTGCCATCCCCGCGCTGGAGCAGGAGATGGAGGTGACAGTGAAAATTCGCTACACCGCCCCGGAGGTTCCGGCTACCATCAGCCCCCTCCCCCAGGAGGGGCGGGCGCGCCTGCTTTTCGCCCGTCCCCAGGCGGCGGTGGCCCCGGGGCAGGCGGCGGTCTTATACCGGGATGACCTGGTCATCGGCGGGGGGATTATTGACGCCGCCGTATGATCTTCCTTCACTGTGGATATACTATGATCCCATCGATTTAAACTGAAGTGGAAGTGTCCATGATGCGGTGCCCGCTGTGCCGTTCCGCGGATACCGGTAAGGTCGGCAACAACCAGTACTACTGCTGGCAGTGCCTGATGGAGTTCAAGGCCAACCCGCAGCATGCTGCGTGCATGTTTTACGTTGAAGCTGATGGCTCTTTAATCCCGGTTTCCCTGGAACAGGATCATAAGTAAGCAAGCAAAAGCATTAAAAACCTCTTCTACCGGTATTTTCTCAACCCGGCTGCAGAATATATATGTGTCAGGGTTGAGGCATGGGGGAAGGGGTTTTTGCTTCTCTTTCCAGATCATAGGAGAAGGTGCTGGTGAAAGAGAAAATATCCCAGTTGAAACCCTGGCAGCAAGGCCTGCTCCTGCTGGCCGGCGGGCTTCTCATCGTCTTGTTCGTCATATGGCTAATCAGGGTGCGGCAGGCTCTCCTTTCGGCCCTGGCGCCCCTTCTTTTCTCCTTCATCGCCGCCTACCTGCTGGCGCCCCTGGTCAACTCCATGGAGCGGCGCCGCATTTCCCGCCCCGTGGCCATCCTCGTGCTCTACCTCATCTTTGCCATTGTCATCTTCATCTTCTGCGTCAGGGTGGTGCCGCTTTTCTTAAGCGATCTCCAGGACCTGGCCAGGCAGCTGCCCCGCTATGCCGCCGACCTGCAGGAGTTCCTGCGCCGCATGGAAGAAAGCTACCGGCGCTTCAACCTGCCGCCAAATACGCGGGAGATCATTGATTACAATATCAATGCCTTAAGCGGCGCCCTTGCCGCCCAGGTGGAGCGCTTTTACAACATGATTCTTTCGCTGTTCAGCAGCGCCGTCATTTTTTTGCTCGTCCCCGTCCTCACCTATTACCTGTTGCGGGATGAAAGCTCTTTTATAAAAAGGTTCCTCTATCTCTTCCCGCCGGGCTGGCGCCGTTCCATCAATGCCGCTGCGGAGGAGATCAACATCGCTCTTGGCGCCTTTATCCGCGGCACCCTCCTGGTCAGCTTTGCCGTGGCCGCGTTGACCTATGCCGGCTTTCTCTTTCTCAAGGTCAGGTTCCCCCTGGTGCTGGCCATTATTATCGGCATCACCAACCTCATTCCCTTCATCGGCCCCATTATCGGCGCCATTCCGGCATGGCTGGTTGCCTTTCTCGATTCGCCGCTCCTTTCCTTGAAAGTAATCCTTATGATCGTCGTCGTCCAGCAGGTGGAAAGCCAGCTCATCGCGCCGGTAATTATCGGCCGCAGCGCCCGCCTTCATCCCCTGACCATAATTCTCGCCCTGCTCCTCGGCGGGAAGCTCTTCGGCTTCATCGGCCTTCTCCTGGCCGTCCCGGCGGCGCTGGTGCTCCGCGTCCTGGGCAAGCATCTCCTCAACTTCCTGCGCCATTGAGATGAAAAGTGGGAGGTGAGAAGTGAGAGGCCATAGGCATCAATTGGGCATAATTCCAAATGCTCCGCCCGAACCCACGCTGTTATTGCAACCACTGCTACAAGCCTGGCCATGCTTGGTTATGGATATGCGGGCTTCGCCCTCCGGATGACCGGCCGGGCGAACGGGGCTCGCCCGGCCAATCATTGACAGCTCCATGGGTGAAGGATATAATTGCCTTAACCTTGCGAGGGGGTTAGAGAGAAATGAAAAGCAGTGAAATTCGCTCCATCTTTCTAGATTTTTTTACCGGCAAAGGGCACCTGGTAATGCCCAGTTTTTCTTTGATCCCCCAAAACGATCCCACCCTGCTTCTAATCGGGGCGGGCATGGCTCCGCTGAAGCCCTATTTCAGCGGCGAGAGAAAGCCGCCGCATACCCGCATCGCCACCTGCCAGAAATGCGTGCGCACTCCCGATATTGATCGCGTGGGCCATACCGGCCGGCACGCCACCTTCTTTGAAATGCTGGGCAACTTCTCCTTTGGAGATTACTTCAAGGAAGAGGCCATTGAGTGGGCCTGGGAGTTTGTCCGCGAGATTCTCCGCCTTCCCGCGGAGAGGCTTTGGGTGAGCGTCTTTGAAGAGGACGACGAATCCTACAACATCTGGCGGGAGCGGATTGGCCTCCCCGCGGAGCGCATTGTCCGCCTGGGCCGGGAAGATAATTTTTGGGAAATAGGCACCGGAGGCCCCTGCGGCCCCTGTTCCGAAATATACTACGACTTGGGCGCGGAGGAGGGCTGCGGCCGGGCGAACTGCATTCCCGGATGCGACTGCGACCGCTACCTGGAGATATGGAACCTTGTTTTTACCCAGTTCAACCGGGAACCCAGCGGCGAGCTGACCCTGCTTAAGCAGAAAAATATAGACACCGGGGCCGGGCTGGAGCGGCTGGCCACGGTGATGCAGGGCGTAACCTCCTTTTATGAAACCGACCTCTTCAAGCCCCTGATGGCCTACTTTGTCGATCTGGCCGGAGGGGCGGAATTGGACGGCAGCGGCAAGGTTTCCCTGCGCATCGTCACCGAGCACTCGCGGGGCATTGCCTTCCTCGTTGGAGACGGGGTGCTTCCCTCCAACGAGGGGCGGGGCTACGTCCTGCGCCGCCTCATCCGCCGCGCCGCGCGCCATGGGCGGCTCATCGGCCTTGAAGGAAGCTTCCTGGCGGGAGTGGTGCCGCTGCTGGCAGAGCTGATGGGCTCGGTTTATCCCGAGTTAAGGGAGCGCCGCGATTTCATCATGCAAGTGATCGCCACCGAAGAAGAGCGCTTCCAGGAGACCCTGGCCATGGGCATTGACATCCTGGACGATTACATCCAGGAGCTTAAACAAAAAGGGGAGAAATGCCTCCCCGGCGAACTGGCCTTCAAGCTATATGATACTTACGGCTTCCCCCTCGATCTCACGGCGGAAATATTAAAGGAACATGGCATGACGGTGGATCGCCACACCTTCAACCGCCATTTGAGCGAACAGCAGAGGCGGGCCCGGGAGGCGCGCGCCGCCTCCGAAAGCGGCGGGAAAACTGATTCGGCCTACGCCGCCGCCCGGGACCTGGAAACGGTCTTTACCGGCTACGACCGCCTGGAGGAGGAAGCAGAAATCAGCCTCATCCTGGTGAACGGGGATGCCCGGGAGAGAGCCTCGGCAGGAGAATCCGTGGAGATCTTTCTCAACCGCACTCCCTTTTATGCCGAAGCGGGTGGACAGATTGGAGACAGTGGGGTCATTGAAGCGAAGGGGGGGCGGGCTGTCATTGCGCGGGCCTTCTTCACCCCCTCCGGGCAGATTGTTCACGAGGGGAAGGTGCAAAGCGGGCACCTTTCCACCGGCGATCGTGTCGCTGCCCGCGTGGAAAGCGTCCGCCGCCGCGGGGTCTGCCGCAGCCACACGGCCACCCACCTGCTGCACCGGGCGTTGAAAGATATCCTGGGCGAGCATGTGAACCAGGCTGGCTCCCTGGTCGCCCCCGACCGGCTGCGCTTTGATTTTACACACTTCAAGGCCCTTTCCCCCGAGGAGAAGCGGCAAGTCGAAAAGACCGTGAACAAGGTGATTTTGGAGAACTTGCCGGTCACGGCGGAGCAGATGACCCTCTCCGAAGCCCGGCGTCGCGGCGCGGTGGCCCTATTTACGGAGAAGTATGACCAGGATGCCGTCAGGGTGATCAGCGCCGGCGACTACAGCAAGGAGCTTTGCGGGGGCACCCACGTGAAGGCGACGGGAGAAATCGGTCTCTTCCGCCTTATCTCGGAGGAGGGAATCGGCTCGGGGTTGCGCCGCATAGAGGCGCTCACGGGCATGGAGGCGTACCGCCAGGCCGCCGCCGACGCTTCCCTGCTCCAGGAGCTCGCCCTCAAGTGGAAGGTGGCCCCGGAGCAACTCCTGCTCAAAGCGGAGGAGTTGCTCGAAGCCAACCGCGAACTGGAGCGGCTTAACCGGCAGCTGAAGGAGAGGCTGCATGGCTACACGGTGAAATCACTCCTCTCCGGGGTGGAAGTAGTAGAAGGGGTCAACGTGCTCTGTTCCGCCGTCAATGCGGAAAGCTTCGAGGAGTTGCGCGGAATGACCGACTTGATTAAAAACAGCCTCCCCTCGGTGGTCGCCGTTTTGGGAGCGGTTCACGAAGGCAAGGTCATGCTTGTGGGCACGGTTACTGACGATCTGGTTAAGCGCGGCTTGCAGGCAAACAAGATCATTGCCGCCGCCGCCCGCCGCGTTGGCGGCGGGGGAGGAGGCCGGCCCGGAATGGCCCAGGCCGGCGGCAAGGACCCGGCCGCCCTGCCGCAGGCGCTGCGGCTGGTCAAGGACCTGGTGCGCGAGCAGCTGGCAGCCGGGAGCGAGGCCGGCGGCCCGCAGGAAAAGTAGGGGAGGGGGAAAAAATGGACCAGCAGCAGGATAAAACGGTTCTTTTCCGCGTGGACGTTGAAGAAAGTGAAAACAAGGCCCAAAAGATCCTGCTCGCCGTTTACGCAGCCTTGAAAGAGAAGGGGTATAATCCCTTGAACCAACTGGTAGGATATCTTTTATCCGGCGATCCCGCCTACATCACCAACCACCTGAACGCGCGCAGCCTCATCAGGCAGGTGGAGCGGGATGAGCTGCTGGAAGAGCTTGTCCGCAGCTACCTGGAGCATGCGGAAGAAGAAAAAGAAGAAAAATAAAGGAGCATGGCTTATTGCTTGCGCATACTGGGCCTGGATATTGGACGTAAAAGAATCGGCGTGGCCATATCCGACCCCCTGGGCATCACCGCCCAGGGGCTGACCGTAATAGACTGCGGGGACATGGTTGCGGCCCTGGAGCGCCTGGCTCAAATCTGCCGGGAATATGGCGTGGCCAAGATCGTGGCCGGCCTACCGCTGCACATGTCCGGAGATTTAGGAGAAGAGGCCGGGGAAGTTAAAAAAATTACCGCAGCGATAGAAAAGTATACCGGGCTTCCGGTGGAGCTGGTGGATGAACGCTTGACCACCAGGATGGCAGAGAAGGTTCTCATTGACGGCAAGGTGAGGCGGGAAGCTCGGAAAGAGGTCAGGGATATGCTTGCCGCTGCACTGATTTTAGAATCATATCTTGCCCGGGCCGCGAAAGCGGCCCAGCGGCAGCCTGCCGCAGCCATTAACATGAAAAGGAGTGCATACCCGCAGATGGAAGAAGAAAGAATGAGCAGAAACGATTTGATCACCTTGACTGACGAGGAAGGCAATGACCATGATTTCATGGTCATCGACGCTTTCACCGTTGAGGAGAAGCGCTATGTGGTCCTGCTGCCGCTCTACGAGAGCGAGGATGACGGGGAAGACCTTGAAGCGGACTACGACGCAGAAGAAGAGGTATACCTCTTTCGCGTAGATCTGAAAGAGGAAACTGGAGAAGAGGTCCTCGTCGAGCTGGATGACGAGGCGGAATGGGAGCGCGTGGCCGCCATCTGGGAAAGCCGGATGGAGGCGCTGGAGGAGATGGAAGAAGAGGACGAAGCTGGAGAAGACGGGGAAGGCTACCTGTAGCGCCCTTTTGCGGGGGAGGCAGGGGAGCCCGGAGGAGGCACTGGCATGGCGATAAAAAAAGGCCTGTTGATCGCCGGCGTGATAATCATGGTTTTAGTTCTCTGCGCACTCTGCGCCGCTGCCGGGATAAACCATCTGCTGCGCCCTGTAGATGCGGCGGCCCAGGAAGGGAGCGTTCGCGTGGAGATCGAGCCGGGGGCTACTACCGGGGAGATCGCCACGATTCTGGCCGAGAAGGGAGTTATCCGCAGCGCCCTTCTCTTTCGGCTCTATGCCCGCTATCACCGGCTGGATCAGAAGTTCATGGCCGGTTCTTACGATCTCAAGCTCTCCATGAGCCTTCCTGAAATTGCCGCCAAGATTGCCGCCGGGGATGTGGACATAGAGACGATCTGGTTCACCATTCCCGAAGGCTATACCATTGAGGAGATCGCCCAGCGCCTTGCCGAGGCGGGACTGGTTGACAGGGAGCGTTTCCTGGAGCTGGCGGAAAGCCCGCCGCTCTCCATCCTGGAGCGCTTTCCCTTTTTGCAGGAGCCGGCTGCGAATTCCCAGGTGAAATATGCGCTCGAGGGCTACCTCTTTCCCGATACTTACGAGATTGCTGCCGGCACCGGGGAGGAAGAGATCATCTCCCTCATGCTGCGTCGCCTGGAAGCCATCTTCAGCGAAGAGCTGCAGCAGCGCTGCGCCGAGCTGGAGATGACCATGCACGAGGTGCTGACCATGGCCTCCATCATTG
Source organism: Bacillota bacterium (assembly GCA_012800855.1). GTDB lineage: Bacteria > Bacillota > Dethiobacteria > DTU022 > DTU022 > JAAZIN01. Next base: position 18,407 of record JAAZIN010000019.1, on the reverse strand, counting down.
AAGGCGAAGCGGCGGTGGAGCACGAACGCAAGCTCATTGCCGGTGTTTTTTACAACCGCCTCTCCCAGGGCTACCCCCTGGAGTCATGCGCCACGATCCAGTATATCCTGGGAGAGGTGAAAGAGGTCTTATCCATTGCTGACACCAAAATACCCTCGCCCTACAATACTTACCAGAACCCCGGCTTGCCGCCGGGGCCGGTTGGCGCTCCGGGCAAGTCCTCCATCCTGGCGGCACTCTATCCTGAAAATACGGAATATAAATACTTCGTCTCCAAAAAGGATGGCTCGGGCGAGCATTATTTCAGCCGGACTTACAGCGAACATGTAAGATATCAAGCCCTGGCGGATGAAAACGAAAGAAAAAGAAAATCAGGGCAGTAAGCAAGGAGTGATTCTCCCCAAGGGGTTGCTGAAAACGGCTCACCAGCAGATACTTAAATTGTCATAGCAGGAAATATCAAAGAAATATCTAATATTTAACTTTATGGTGGCAGCTGATCAGTTCCCGTATCGCCCTCAACGGGAGCCGGAAGTGGTGGAGATATTCACCCTGGGCCGGTTCCTGGTAAAGCAGGGTGAGAAAGTGCTTTCCGGAGCTTCTGTCCGAGCGGTAAAGGTATGGTCTCTTTTTAAATACCTGCTCACCAACCGCGGCAGGGCACTTGCGCCGGAACAGATCCTCGACAGCATCTGTCCCGGAGAGCAGTACAAGGATCCCCACCAGGTGGTTCGCTCCCAGGTTTACCGGCTGCGCCGCCTTTTTATCGATGAATTGGCTTCTCCCGCTCTCGCGGCCAATATTGTTTATACCCAAGGTCGTTACAGCTGGGCGGGATGCGGGGGGTACCGCCTGGACGTGGATGAATTCGAGAAGTGTACGCTTGCTGCAGAAGCCCTTTGCAAAACCAATCCCCCTGAAGCAATTAAGCAGCTGCAGAAGGCGGTATCTCTTTACCTGGGTGAGTACTTGCCCGAATGTTCCTACCAGGAGTGGGTTTTGCCGGCCCGCAGCCACTATCATCAGCTCTACGTCAAGAATGCAGTCCAGCTGGCAGGACTGCTGCGAGCCAACGGAAATTACTCCGAGCTCATAAAGCTGTGCGAGAATGCACTGGCCATGGAATATTTTGAGCGGAAGTTGCACCTCTATTACCTGGAAGCGCTCATTGAAGAAGGCAAAATCAGGCAGGCCCGCCGTCATTACGAAGAGGTAACCGCCGTATTTTACCGGGAATTAGGCTTAAAGCCCTCGGCGGAGATGCGCCAGCTTTATGGAAGGATCCAGTCTGCAGAAGAGGGCAGCTACAATTTAAACCTGATCCTGATTCAACAGCGCTTGATGGAGCGCCAAAACACGCGCGGCGCATTCTTTTGCGATCCTGATATCTTCAAGTACTTTTTCCAGCTGGAGAAGAATCGCCCGGAGAGGAGCGGGCAGGGCGCCTGCCTGGCCCTGATGGCGCTGACCAGCCCTGATTTTCGCAGGCCGCCTCGGGAGAAGCTGCAGGAGGCCATGGAGTGCCTTTCCCAGGTCCTGCGGAGCCGCTTGCGCAAGGGCGATGTGATCTGCCGCTCGCATGAAGCCCAGTTTCTCCTCCTTCTGCCGGCGGTTGATGCCGCCAATGCGGAGAAGGTGCTTCTGCGAATTAGAAGAGAACTTCCGGAAGAACATATCGGCTCAGGATTTGGTCTTGCATAAAAAGATCATGCCCCTCAACACCACCGGCAAACCCACCGGCTAACTGGCTGCAGCCAATCCTCATCATCGCGCCTGTTTCAAGGTGCCTACTCCAGTTTCATTCCAATAGTTATTTTCTTCCAAAGATAAAACTGAGCTGTAACGGGCTGGCGTTATAATTAGCCAATAACAGTAATGCTTTTTATTGGCATAATCCGGCAATAAAAGCTTTTAAGAGCAGGATCCGTTGAAGCAAGCTTCTGGTCGAAAGATTAATGGAGGGCGGATGGTTTCTTGAAAATCTTATTGATCAACCACCGGGCCGAAATTACGGAACACCAGAAAGCAGTGCTTTCCAGGAACTTTGAGGCATGTGAAATTGCCGCCTGCCAGCCCGGGCTGGCCGTGCTGGAAGCTGCCGAAGAATTTGTTCCCGATATCGCCATTCTCCAGGCAGATGGACCTGCTTTTTACTGCCTGGACATGGTGGGCCATTTGCTTGAACGGAACCCCCAGGTATACATTTTGCTTCTTTCCCCGTCAGAAGACCAGCAGATGCTTGAACAGGCGCTCGAAGCCGGGGTGGCTGATTTTATCGCCGGCCCCCCCTCCGACAGCGAACTGCTCCTGCGCGTAAAAAAAGCGCTTTTTTCCGGGCCGCAAAGAGGACAAGCCTTTAAGCCGGAAAAAGAAGAACCGGCGCCGCGTAGAAGCGCCCCGGCGATGGCAGGACAAAGGCAGAGCCTTTTAGCCGCCGCGCTCAGGGTTGCCGGCAACGTTGTCTTCGGGCTCCTGGTACTCTTCATGGCGGTAATGGCCTTTTTCCTGGTGCAGAGCAAGCTGAGCGGCGAGGCCCCCTCTGTTTTCGGCTACCGCCTCTACATGGTCCTGAGCGGCAGCATGCGACCTGCATTTGATACGGGGAGCGTAGTTTTCGTCCGCCCGGAAGACCCGGCTTCCATTGGGAAAGGGGATATCATCACTTACAGCGGCGATGGTGACATGCTCACCACGCACCGCGTTGTTGAGGTGCTCAATGATGAAGAAGGGCTGAAGTTTGTCACCCGCGGCGATGCCAACAACGCCAACGATCCCAAACCGGTGCCGGCGGAGAACGTGGTCGGCCGGGTGTACGGCTCCCTGCCCTATCTCGGCTACCTGATGGGCTTTGCGCAAACCAAGAAGGGCTTGATCTTCATGGTGTTTATCCCCGGCACCCTGGTGATCCTCTTTGAGATACGCAACATCTTCAAGTACATGCGGGAGGCGGAAGAGGAGAGAAAAGGTATGCGGGGGCGGGCTTCTCCATACGAGCCGCCGGCCAAAGAAGCTTAAATCATGCCGCGAGGGATTTATCAGCTACCAGGAACTTCATATGGTGAAGCTTAGCCGCTTTAAAATACTGGAAGGGGTGATGAGAAGGAGCAGGACACCAATGAGATAAAAAGCTGCCCCGTTGAAAGTGGAGGCGGTGCCGGAAGCTCTTCCTGGAGGCGGGCTTTCGGCTTCCGAGAGAGTAAAAAAAGAGGAGGAAGAGAAGATGAACCGCAAAATTTTTACCAGCCTGCTGGTCATCGGCATGGCTCTCGCGGCAATTGCCGGCGGCACCCTGGCCTGGTTCACCGCGGAAGTAGATCTCGATGATAACGTCTTTACCGCAGGGACGCTGGAAATTGAGGCAGATGAACACTGGGAGTATAAAGATACCGGTGTAGAAAACTGGAACCCGGGCGACTGCACCGACAAGGAAGTCCTGGTAAAGATCAGCGGCTCCAAGACAGCCTACCTGCGGATGAAGATTGATGACGGATGGTATGAAAAAGATGATGAAGGAAACTGGAACCCGTGGACACCGCCAATTAACCCCATCAAAATGAAGGTTGGCGATCAAGAATTCCCAGCGGGAGACTGGGCCTTGATTGATGGTTGGTACTACTACTTTGGAGTAAACTATCCCGGAGACGAAATAACCATTATCACTCAGGTATGTCTTAGCGGACAAGCTGACAACAGCTTCCAGGGCAAGCAGTATCGCGTCGGCTTTGATTTTGAGGCCATCCAGACCACCCACGAAGCTTGCTTCGAGCAGTGGGGCGTCGGCTACATCGACTATGATGATGGCACAGTTACGGCTAAAGGCTGGTATCCTGTTGCCAAAGCTGGCGACACCTGGACAATGGTTGTTGGAGACAATTCATTTGTATGGTCGGATCCCGGCGCGGGCGTAACCAATGTTGTTGGATGGGAACTGGTGCAGGGATAAATCAAGGAGACGGTGACCCTGCTCATCTTGATTTCAACTCCCCCATATGCAAAAGGGGGCGGGGGGATTTGATGAAGCCGCTAACCCCTGGCGCTTGATGGCGACCGGGGAAGGCTCAATCCCCCCAAAACCCCCTTTGGGAATGGGGTACTTAATGATCTTTTACCAGGAGTCGGTTCTATAAAGGACTGTACTCCAAGGGGCAATTTCTTTCTTGACTTCCGGTCCTTGGCATACCTCTCTGATAAGGCTTGGCCTCCCCTTTGAAAGAAGGGCTGGAGAGGGTTGAAGGCCAGGGAATTTGCAGGGTTGGCAAGGCAGTTAAAACTTGCCGGGGAGAAGCGAGAATATTGAGGCGGATTAGAAAAAGGCATGGGAAAAAGAACATCGCCTGGAGAAGTCGGACCAGATGGCGGCTCTTGCTGGAATTGTTCTACTTTGTGCTGGCCGCTCTCATCATAAGCGGCGGCTACACCATCGCCTATTTTACCTCCCAGGACGAAGTGCCGCCCAATACGTTTACTATTGGAACCGTGAAGGTTTCCGCCGGAGGCGATGACGGCGGCCTGGTGATCGTAGGCGGCGACAGCAGCAGCTGGACCCCCGGCGAGACCAAGGAGCTGGAGCTGACCATCACAAACACCGGCTCCAAAAGGATCTACGCCAGGGCCCGTTTCGAAGTGGATTGGAAAGCCCAGTTCCACACCAATACCGCCACGGTGACGGCCAACTATCTGCCCACGGACGGTAGCGGAGTGCCGGCAGAAATACGCAGAAACACCTCCGTCTCTTACAGCTACGGGGATTATATCGAGGATGAAGAGCCGGGGCCGCCGCCGGCTCCTCCGCCCCACTGGTTTACCGGCTACGACGAAACATCACCGCTGAGGTTTATTTCCGCCTCCATAGTGGAGCAAACACAAGGGAGAAGCAGCATTTCTTCCGCTACCGGCAGCACGGGCGATGTGACCTTCTTGAATGGCGGAAAATCCACCCCCACGGTCAACGGTCTCTTTTACGGCGACGGCGATTACATGCTCTATTCTCCCATTGCCACTGTCCCTTCGGGGACAACCATGTATGCATTCCTGGATGAGCAAGCGGACGGGACAAGAATATTGTATGTTGCCCTGGTGGTCAGCCGCGCGGTTAATGACAATGTGTTTGATAGGCATAAAACCCCTTACATGCAAAGTGCCGGCTGGACGCCTCCCCATACCTTCAGACAATTAACCAACTCCGAATATATGGCCTTCGAACTATCAGGGTATAATGTGCAGACCGGGCAAAAAGAAACATGGTCCTGGAGGCAGGGTTACGCGGACTGGGATGCCGCAAGCAGTCAATGGTATTCCAGCCCCTATGGCAGAAACGGACAGATTGGCGCCAGTGGACTGCCCCCGGGATATACCTCCTCCAGCTCGCTGGCCTGGAATATGAACAACTCGCTGTGGGATGTAACCGTCGGAGGGACTCGTCCCAATCAAGATGACTGGAAATCGCCCTTCCATCCCGATTATCCCGATGATGTGACCAAGGTAGACGGCTATCCGCCCACGGGGCCCATCACCTTCAGCGAAACCTACCAGTGGGAATGGCCCATGGTTTACGAGTTTTCCGTGGATATGACCAATTACAATCCCTATGTCCTTGAACTGCATAACATCGGATCCCATCACTCGCCGTCAAAAATGGGACCGGAAGATGAGCCGTTCAACGGGAATTTTTTAGTCCCCGGCGTTTCAATTATTAAAGAAGTTTCACTGGACGGCGGCGACACCTGGCACAGCAGCACGCCCTGGCCGGAACTTTCCGATCCCCTGCCGGATAATTTCGCTCCCCGGTTCAGGTTCACCGTAAGGAACAGCGGCAGCCTTGAGCTCACCGATATCGTGGTGACTGACGACGTCCTGGGGGTTATCGGCACCCTGCCGGCCCTGGCGCCCGGGGAATCTCACTCTTTCCCGGTATATGTCGATGATGACTGGGAAAGCCACCGCCCGGAAATCGAACCCAGACCTGACTATGTCACCTTCCAGCTTGGCGAGGGCATGGAAGACTGGGTTGAAGGAGAAGACGGCTACTTCTACTATACCAAGCCCCTTATGCCCGGCGAGACCGTGACCCTGCGGGTGAAAGTCCATATTGCCGAGGAAATGGAAGATACATATAAGTACGCTACGATTATAATTAATTCATGGGTGGAAGCGGTCCAGGCTTCCCATAATGCCGTGGATGTAGTATGGCCCGGCCACCCGCCGTTGACCGTCATTCCCACCGGCCCCTACCTGCGCGTGACCAAGGAAGCCGATCGCATCAGCGCCGTGGCCGGCGACACGATCAACTACACCATTACCGTGACCAACAACGGGGTTGTTGACCTCACCGGCATCTCCGTGGTTGACGAGATGCTGGGGATCTATACCACCATAGACTCCCTTGCTCCCGGCGCCTCGCAAGCCCTCTCCGGTTCCTACACGGTGCAGCCGGGGGACAGCGGCTTCCTGGTGAACACCGCCACCGCCAGCACGACCTACGAGGGCAAGTTCATCAGCGCTGCGGGGTCTGTCACCGTGAAAGTGGCCCCCGCCAGCCCCGCCCTGCTCATAAGCAAGCAGGCCGACCGCGGCATCGCCGACGTCGGAGACACTGTGAACTATACCATTACGGTAACCAACGTTGGCAACGTTACTTTGCACGACGTTTTCGTGGCCGATGCCATGCTCGGGTTGTACGAGAACATTGACACCTTCGCTCCCGGCGCCTCGGCAGTGTACAGGGGGAGCTACAGGGTACAGGAAGCCGACCGGCCCGGCCCGCTGGTCAATACCGCCGTGGCCATTGCCATTTACAAGGGCGAAGAGGTGCGTGCCGTAGCATCTGCCTCCGTGGATTTGATCCCGCCGCGGGCCTTCAGCGACCTGAACGATGGTGACTATGTTTTAATTAACGGCGTGCTGTTCCAGAAGATTGGAAACAACCAGGCATTGTTGCGGGGTACTGCCGGCACAGCCACCCAGCCGGTTGCCATAGCTCAAGGACAAAACTATTACCTTGACTTCCCGGCTTCAATAACCACCGGCTCACGCCTCCTTAATCGGGATGAAGCTCAAAGGTTGCCTTTATCCATCAGGGCAAACGGGCAGGATTGGTGGACGAGTGATATGCAGAATAGGAATAGACGTTATTATATTGACCCAGTTGGTGCGATCCAGGAAAGTGGTGAGACGAGCGTTCATGAAATTCGCCCCTTGCTGATTCTGCGGCCCGACTTGACGGTTGTCGTAGGTGACGGGACCGCAGAAAATCCGCATGTCCTGATTATACCCTGATAGGTTGTAAGAAACGGGGTCCTGTGAGGGAAATGCTCCTCTTCAAAAAAGGTGAGCTGGGAGGATTTCCTACAGCGGTGAAACAAGTTATATCATATTGGAGATTGCTTAAAGTTTTTAAAAGCAATAAATTTCCCCGGCACGGCAGCGGCTCGGTGCTGATAATCGCTGGAGTTTTGATTGCTTTTATCGGCCTCTTTCTTCTGGCGGAACCTTACTATACCTATGCCGTGGAGCGGGCCCGGGTCAACCTCTGGCTGAAGCAGGAGTTAGTGGAGGCAGAGCCGCTGCCGGGGCAGCCCGGCAGCCTTTTTGAGCAGATGGTCCTCCAGGTGAATTGCCGCGGCCAAACGCTCTACGTTGGGCCCATGAGCGGCCTTGCCGGTCCCTTTAACCTGAACGCCCTCACCGGGTCCTTTTACACCGGAGAGACCATTGCCATCGAATTTCACGTCCATCTTCCAGGTCCCGAAACGGGCAACGAGTTCCAGGGCTCCAGGCTGGTAACCAAATTTACCTTGATCGCCGAGATAATGGATTCAGAAAAGAGCACAACCGCATCGCACAGCATCTCCATCAGCCCCCGGGAGGCCCTTTTTAACCTGGGCAACCTTAACCCTGGCGACAGCTACAGCGGGGTGCTGAAGGTTACTATAACTACGGATTTGCCGCGGACAGCCGGGACCATTTCCACGATCAGCATTACTCTGCTCGGCTTCCTCATGATCCTGAGCGGCCTGCTGCTAAAAAGAAAACTTAAAAGGAATTATTCCTCCTGAGCAAGAATATACCATGTTGAAATTGCATTGATTTTTTTAAAATCCAGAGGTTGGACTGGAGTAAGGGGGCGAAGGCTTGAAAATAAGCTGGAAATCCTGGGTGTTTGCCGTGTTCATGCTTGCCCTGGCGGGTGTCTTCGGCTATGTGATCGGGATGGTGCTGAGAAGGGGTATTTAGGATTTCTTATTAATGAATAAAAAGGCAACCCCCGGTGGAACATTTAACCGGGGGTTTTGATATGAGCCTGTTCCATTGCCAGAAAAGAGTTCTCTGGCTGCTCCTGGCTTTCAGTTGCTGCTTTCTCTTGCTGGGGGGGAGGCTTTTTTATCTCCAACTGTCTCGGAGCGGTGAATTCTCCAGGCAGGCGGTGCGCCAGCGCTTCCAGAGCGTGCTCCTTTATGATCGGCGCGGCGATATCCAGGATCGCTCCGGCTATTCGCTGCTGGGCGGGCGGTACAACATGGACCTGCTTGCTTTTCCGGCTCAATATCGCGGCCAGGAAGCGCGGATTCTGCGCGGGCTGGCTTCGCTGCATGGCATTGAAAAAATTGCCGCCCCGCCGCACGAAGTTTTCCCATTCTGGGTAAACACCGAGCTGGAGGAGCCGCAGATTGCGGCGGTATCCTCTTTCCCGGGGCTGCTTCCCGCCCTGCGCAGGGAGCGCTACGGGCCGGGCGCCCTGGCTTCGCACGTGGTCGGCTACATGGTGGAGAGCGAAGGCCGGGGCGCAAGCGGCATTGAACGCGCCTTTGACCAGGCCCTTTCCCAGGGCCAGCAAAAAATTATCGGGGCGGTGGTTGACGGAAAGGGCCGCCTTGTCCCGGGACTGGGCTACAGGGAAAAGGTAGATGCCTACTCCCCCAAGAATGTTCGCCTCTCGCTGGACCTGGAGCTGCAGCGGGAGGTGGAGAAGATCATGGATCGCCGCATCCGCAAGGGGGCGGTGGTGGTAATCGATCCCTCCAATGGAGACATCCTGGCCATGGCCAGCCGGCCCAATTTCAAGGCCGCGGCGCTGGCTTCATACCTGGAAGAGCCAAATGGAGCCCTCATCAACCGCGCTCTTTGCGCCTTCCAGCCGGGTTCGGTCTTCAAGGTGGTTGTGGCCGCGGCGGCCCTTGAAGAAGGGCTGGTCTCTCTATTCCAGACTTTCCGCTGCCCCGGCGGGGTGACGGTGGACGGCCTCTACTTCCCCTGTGCCAACCTGCACCTCAAGGAAGAGATTACTTTTGCCGAGGCTTTTGCCCACTCCTGCAACAGCGTTTTCATTAACCTGGTCCTGGAGCTGGGTCCGGAAAAGGTGGCCGCCTATGCCCGGCGGCTTGGCCTGGGGGAGCGCTGCGGCCTGCCCCTGGCCGAGGAGGAGGCCGGGAACATACCCTTGCCGGAAGAATTCTCCGCGCCCCGGGCGCAGGCCAACTTTGCCATCGGGCAGGGAGAGGTGATGGTAACGCCGCTCCAGGCGGCGGCGATGATGGCGGCGCTGGCAAACGGCGGGCGGGAGATCCAGCCGCGCCTCGTTCTGGCCCTCTCCGACCAGCAGGGGCGCGATACAGTCCGCTTCTGGAGCCGGCGGGGGGAGAGAATTCTCAGCCCGGCCACGGTGAACAAGCTGAAATACTTGCTGCACGAGGTCGTCGCCACGGGGACGGCCCGGTCCGCCGCCTTGACCGATCTCCCGGCGGCGGCTAAAACGGGCACCGCCGAAAGCGGGAGGTACAGCCAGGATGGGCGGCAGATTCTCAACTACTGGATTGCCGGCTTTTACCCCCTTGAAAATGCGCGGGCGGCGGTGGCCGTCTTTGCCGATGATCTAAAAGAAGGAACGGTGAAGCAGGTTTTTGGAGAGATCATCCACTACCTGGAAAACAACCCTTTACCGTGATGTGCGGGCGTGGAAGCCCGCCCCTGCGTTTTTACGCAAGCCGGCGGGGATGCTGGGGGGAGCATTTAGAAAAGTCCCCTTTTTAAAGGCGGATTTATGGGGATTTAAAAAGGGGGCGGCACCAACGCCGCCCCGGGAGATGCTTTTTACGGTTAACTTTCCGGCTCAGGCTCTCTCCTTTTTTGATTCGCTGCGGTTTACCCAGAGGGCAAAGAAGGCGGCGACGACCACCAGGACCCGCAGCGGCTTGAAAATATAATCCCACACCATGGTAGAGAGCCTGATGCGCGGGTTTTCAATGAGCCCGTAAGCACTTGGCTTCTCCTCCAGCACGTACATCATGCCCAGGCCGTTCAGCTCCTCGATGCCGTAAACATTGGCATTGATGCGGCCGGCTTTTTGAAGCTCCGCCGCTCTTTTCTGGGCCAGGGCGATTAGCTCGGCCCTCTCGCCGTAGGTAATCGCCCCGGTGGGGCAGGTTTTGGCGCAGGCCGGCTCCTTGCCGTTGGCGATGCGATCGTAGCAGAAGGTGCACTTGCGGGCCACGTTGGTGGCCTGATCGAAGCCGATGACCTGGTAGGTGCAGTTGGCGGCGCAGTAGTTGCATCCGATGCAACGCTGCGGGTCAATCCTTACTGTGCCGAATTCAGTCCGGTAGATGGCGCCGGCCGGGCATACTTTAATGCAGGCGGCTTCGGTGCAGTGCATGCAGCCCTGCTTGGAAAACAGCCAGCGCACCTTGCCATTCTCCGCGTACTCCCGGAAAACGATTTTTGTCCAGGTGATGGGAGAGAAGCGGGGCGGGTTTTCAAAGTTCCCGCTGAATTCCGTCTTCTCGGCCGGCAGCTGGTTCCACTGCTTGCAGACGGCCTGGCACGCCCGGCAGCCGATGCACTTGCTGGTATCAATAAGCATGGTTTTCGGCATACTATTCCACCCTCCTTATATTGCAGAGGAAGGCCTTGTATTCGGGAATGGTGGTGTTGGCATCGCCAACCGACGGGCTGAGGTCGTTGGTGATGGCACCTTTCGCCAGGCCGCAGTAGCCCCAGTGGAAAGGCATGCCCACCACGTGCAGGCGTTTGCCGTTCACAAGGAGGGGCTTCAGCCTGCCGGTAACGCAGGCCCTGGCAATAATGCCGCTTCCCGAATCAAGGCGCTTGCTCTCCACCATGACCTTGTCCCCGCTGCTGATACCCAGCTTTTCAGCCAGCTCGGGGTCGATCTCCACGAACAGCTCCGGCATGAGCTCGTTCAGCCAGGGCATGTTCCGGGTGACGATCCCCGACTGGTAGTGCTCGGTGATGCGGTAGGTGGTCATGATGTAGGGGAACTTCTGCTTGTCTTCCTCCGAGGTGGCCAGGTTGTCGTACCAGCGCTGGCTGACGGGGTTGAAGGATGCTTTGGGGTAGAGCAGGTTCGGCACCGGGCTTTCCGCCGGTTCATAGTGCAGCGGCAGCGGCCCGTCGGCGGGCTGCGAAGAGAAGAGCCGCCCCTGCAGTTCGGGGGTCATGATGAAGGGCGTCTCTGCCGTCTCCTCAGGCGGGACCGTGGCGTTAAAGTCGGGAACGTCATTGGTTTTCCAGGCGCCGTCCTCCCACCACACCAGCGGCAGCTCCGGGTTCCAGGGCTTGCCGGAGGGGTCGGCCGAACAGCGGTTGTAGACGATGCGCCGGTTCAGCGGCCAGGCAAAGGCCCAGTTCGGGTTGGTGCCGATGCCTTCTTTCTCCTTTATCCGGCGCTTGCAGGGCGGATCCTCGTAGCTGTTGTAGTAGCCGCTGTAGATCCAGTTGCCGCAGGCGGTGCTGCCGTCGTCCTGGAGCTGGGTGAAGTTGAGCAGCAGGGAGCCGTCGCCGCAGCGGTAGCCGTTGATCTCCGCGCAGACCTTGACGATGTCCACCTTTCCGGGTTCTAGGTCGTCCTCGTAATCCCACTTCAGCTTGGTGATGGGATCGGGGAAAACGCCATTGGGGTCGGCGGCATATGCTTCCTGCAGCTTCTTGAACAGCTCGTAGGCTATCTGCAGGTCGGATTTGCATTCGCCGGGCGGGTCCTGCGCCTTCCACTGCCACTGGATCCAGCGCCCGCTGTTGGCCTTTGTTCCTTCGCGCTCGAAGGAGCAGGTTGCCGGAAGGAGAAAGACCTCCGTTTCGATTTCCGCCGGGTCGGCACCGGGGGCTTTCCAGAAGGAGGCGGTTTCGTTTTCAAAGATATCCACGCAGACCATCCATTTCAGCTTCGACTGGTAGTGGCGCTTCGCTGCCGCCGAAGGACCGGTTACCGCCGGGTTGTCTGCCCAGCAGATCAAGCCCTCAATCTCCCCTTCACCCATGTATTTATACATCCCGATATGGGAGTGATCCCGGTGATCGAGCTTGGGCAGGTAATCGTAGCAGAAATCGTTTTCCGGCGTGGCGTGTTCGCCGTAATAGGCTTTCAGCATGCTGATGAGGAACTTGGGCTTATTGGACCAGTAGCTAGTTATTGGAGTCTCCTTTTCCAGGTAGGCGGCCAGGGTGGGATGGTCCGCCGCTTTTGGCGCTCCCAGGTAGCCGGGAATTATATGGTAAAGGATGGCCATGTCCGTTGATCCCTGGACGTTTGACTGGCCGCGCTGTGCGTTCACCCCGCCGCCGGGGATGCCCATGTTGCCCAGGAGAAGTTGGACAATGCCGATGGCGCGGACATTCTGGCTGCCATGGGTGAACTGGGTGATCCCCATGGCATATAGAATGTTGCCGGCTTTCCCCGGCGTTCCGGTAGAGCCGTAAAGCTTGTAGCATTCTTCAAGCAGCTGCGGATCGCAGCCGGTGATCTGGCTTACCGTCTCCAGGCTGTACCGGGCGTAGAAGCGCTTCAACACCTGGAAGACGCAATGGGGATGTTGCAAAGTGGGATCTTTGATCACGTTGCCGGCGCTGTCCCGGCGATAATCCCAGGTGCTCTTGTTATACTTCACCGGCTTATCAGGCCTGTCTTCCTCCGCCCCGGAGAAAAGCGCCGTCTCTTCATCCCAGGAAAAGTCCTCCCGCAGCAGGTAGGAGGCATTTGTGTAGTACCTTACGTATTCCTCGTGGCAAAGCCCCTTCTCCAGGATGTAGTTGATTAAGCCGCCGAGAAAGGCGATGTTTGTCCCCGGGCGGATGGGCACGTAGAGGTCGGCCACCGCGGCCGTGCGGGTGAAGCGCGGGTCGACGACAATAAGCTTTGCTCCCCGCTTGCGGCGCGCCTCCTCAATCCACTTCATGGAGATGGGATGGTTTTCCGCGGTGTTGCCGCCGATGTTCATGAAGACGTCGCTGTTCCGGTAGTCGATCCAGTGATTGGTCATGCATCCTCTTCCAAACGTGGCGCCGAGACCGGCGACCGTGGAAGAGTGTCAGAGGCGGGCGCAGTGGTCAATATTGATCACGCCCATGGCCCGCGCCATCTTGTTGAAGAGGTAGTTCTCCTCGTTGGTGCAGAAGGCGCTGCCCAGCCAGGCGATCTTCTGAGTCCGGTTCACGGTGACGCCGTTGGCGTCGGTAGTTTCAAAGCTGCTGTCCCGGGTTTCCTTGATGCGTTTGACAATCTCCGCGTACATCCAGTCCCAGCTTTTCGGCTCCCACCGGTCGCTTCCGGGAGCGCGGTAGAGGGGCCGGGTGAGGCGGTTGGGGTTGGGTTTCGGCCTCCCCTTGGCATCGTAGATGTAGGAGATATTGTAAAGAGAGCTGCCCTTGCTGCAGAGCGTCCCCTCGTTAATGGGGTTGTCGGGATCACCCTCGGTATTGATGACCACCCCGTCTTTAACCGAACAGATGATGCCGCAGCCGACGCCGCAGAATGTGCAGATGGTGGGGATCTCGCGGGCGTAATGCACGCGAATCTGCTCGGCGGCCACCACCCGGCCCTGGAAGCCCACGCCGGCCAGGGCGGAAGCGGCGGCTGCGGCTCCGGTCAACTTCAGGAAACTGCGGCGTGAAATTTTCATGGTTTCAATGGCACCCCCTCCAGCTTAATTGCTCTTTGATACTGCGGTTCCGGCCGGCGCAACAGCCGCTTTTTTCGCCGGAACCTCTCCAAACTTGGGCCTTTTAGTGAGACGGTCGATGAGTGGCACGAAAGCGTTCATAATCAGGATGGAGAAGGCTACCCCCTCGGTGGGGCCAAGCGCCTTCCGGAAAAGCATGACCAGGATCCCGATGGCGATGCCGAAGATAAGCTCGCCTTTCTCCGTAATGGGGCTGGTTACCCAGTCGGTGGCCATGAAGAAGGCGCCCAGCAGCAATCCCCCGGCAAAGATGTGGTAGAGCGGGATTCCGCTGGCGATATTCTCCAGGGGGTTGCCCCAGAAGATGGCGAGAATCAGCACTGTCCCGATTATGGAAACAGGGGTCTGCCAACGGATATGCTTCTTGTAGAGAAGGTAGGCGCCGCCGATGAACAGGGCCAGGGCCGAGGTTTCGCCGAGGGCGCCCCCGGGCGAAAGAAGGAACAGCCTGGAGAGGCTAATTTGTTCATAAAGCCCCTGCTTGATCAGGGCCAGCGGCGTTGCCTGCGTGAGCGCGTCAAGAGGGCCGAAGAACTGGCGCAGCGGCGCAAAAGTGGCCGTGGTGCCCACGTAGAGAGGAGCGAGCAGGGTAACGGCCACCAGCCCAAAGAGAGCGGGGTTAAAGCGGTTCCAGCCGAGCCCGCCCATCAGCTCCTTGGCGATGCCCACGGCAAAAAAGGCCCCCAGGATCACGGACCACCAAGGGGTTCCCGGTCTCAGGCAAAGAGCCAGCAGCAGGCCGGTTACAAGGGCGCTGCAATCGTGCAGGGTGGCCTGCTTTTTCATGATTTTGCGGAAGAGCAGCTCAAATAAAGCTGCCGCGGCCATGCTCACGGCAATCAAAAAGACGGCGTACCACCTGTACATGTAAATTGAGCACAGGGTTACGGGGAGAAGTGCGATGAGAACGTCTCTCATCGCCGAAGGTATGTTTTCCGGCGACCGGAGGTGCGGCGATGGACTGACCGTCAATAGCACTTCCTGCTCAGCCATGCTTTACCTTTCCCTCCTTAAAACAAGAAGTGAGATGGAGCGAGATTCCGGGGGCAGGAGCTACTTTGCTTTGGCTCGCGCCGCGGCGATCTCGCGTTTGGTTTCCCGGACGAACTGGACAATAGGCCGGTTGGCGGGGCATACATAAACGCAGATGCCGCACTCGAAGCAGTCAAGGGCTCCCCAGTCGGCGGCTCGTTCATAGCTGCCCCTTTCGGCATAAAGGCCGATGTAGTTCGGGTAGAGGAACATGGGGCAATGATCCACGCATTTCCCGCAGCGGACGCAATCCGAATGCGCCGTCTTAACCACCATGGCCGGGCTGAAGAGCAGGATCCCGCTAGTTCCCTTAACCACCGGGGCATCCAGGTGAGACTGGGCCCAGCCGGTCATGGGGCCGCCCATGATCACCTTGCCGACTAGATGCGGCGGCATGGGCACATCTTCATCCGTGGGAGGAGGAGCCCCCTTGATCCCGCCGCGCTCCTTCAGTACGTGTTTTATGGGAGTGCCCAGCCTGACCTTGAGGTTGCCGGGATTGGCGGCGGCATCGCCGGAATAGGTGAGGACCCTTTCGATGAGCGGCTTCTTGAAGCGGCAAGCTTCGAAAACGGCTACGGCTGTGGCCACGTTTTGCACTACCACGCCCACCTCCAGCGGCAATTTGCCGGGAGGCACCTCGCGGTCAAGGGTGGCCTTGATCAGCTGCTTCTCCGACCCCTGCGGGTATTTGACCGCCAGCCCTACCACGGAGATGTTCTTTTCGCCGGCAATTCTCTTCTGCAGGGCCTCGATGGCGTCGGGCTTGTTGATCTCCACTCCGAAGACAATGTTTTCCGCCCCTACCACCCGGGCGATCAGTGTGGCCCCCTCGACGAGGTCGAAAGTCCGCTCCAGCATCAGCCGGTGGTCGCAGGTTAAAAAGGGTTCGCATTCGCAGGCGTTGATCACGATGGTGTCGATGGGCTTGGGCGGGCTCAACTTCACATGAGTAGGGAAGGCCGCCCCGCCCATGCCGACAATGCCTGCTTCCTTGATGGCTTCCTTGATCTCCTCCTTTGTCAGCGCGGTATGATCCTGCTCCGGCCACTGCGGCTCCTCCTGTTCGGGGTCTACGGCAATAACCACGCTTTCCACGCTGGCCCCGGTAAAGGTAGGCCGCGGCTCCACGGCGATGACCGTTCCGTTCACGCTGGAGTGAACGGGGACGCTGACAAAGGCGCTGCTTTCACCAATTTTCTGGCCCACTTTGACCTTGTCTCCGGCGGCAACCAGGGCCTTGCTCGGCGCCCCGATATGCTGCTGCAGGGGGATAACAACCTCCGGCGGCAGCGAAAGGGTGCTCACCGGTTCACTTTCCGTAAATTCCTTGTAGTGGGGCAGAAAAGCCCCCCGTTGAAATGTTCTCACGGACACTTTTTAACCACCCCCATTCAATTTTCGGCGATTGCCCTTGCCCCCATTTTCCTGGACGGCAGATTTTTTCTGTAGATCGCCCCCCTTGACGCTAAGATTAAAATAGCTGCCTTAATCTCTATGCAAAAACAGTCATGCACTATAGCAAATAAGCACTAGTAACCCTTTTCTATAATATTTATTAATTCTAAGCGTTTATTCAAAATCCTTTTTTAAAAATATTGAAAATAGTAATGAAGAAAAACGGACAGGCACATATTTGGAAGATGGAACATAAAATTTAGGTACGTTTTTTCCCGGGGGGATCGGCAAAAGATGTCTTTTCTCCTTGCTCTGCTGGAGTTCTTTCGCCAGATCTGGATCATGGCGGGGCAGATCCAGGGCAACTCTTTCCCACGCCCCCTTTCGGCGGCGCAGGAGAGCAAGTACCTGCAGCAAATGGCGCAAGGCGACCTCGAAGCGAGGCAGAAGCTCATTGTGCACAATTTAAGGCTTGTAGCGCACGTGATAAAAAAGTTCGAGCATACCGGGGAAGACAAGGAAGATCTCATTTCCATCGGCACCATCGGCCTGATCAAGGCGGTGAACACATTCAACCAGCAGCGGGGGACGCGTCTGGCTACCTATGCCGCCCGCTGCATTGAGAATGAAATCCTCATGTTCCTAAGGGCCACCAGCAAGCGGAAGCAGGAGATCTCCCTGCAGGAACCCATAGGCGTGGACAAGGAGGGCAACGAGATTACCCTGATGGAGGTAATATCCAGCGACGATACCATCTTTGAAAAGGTGGAGCTGAACCTGCTGCAGGAAAAGCTGGCCAAGATGCTGCAAAAGCTGAAAAACCGCGAGAAAAAGGTGCTCACAATGCGCTTTGGGCTCCATGAGGGGAGGCGCCTCACCCAGAAGCAGATTGCCGCCATGCTGGGGATATCCCGCTCCTACGTTTCCCGGATTGAGAAGCGCGTCCTGCAGAAGCTTGAGCGCGAGTTCAACGTATGAGGCTGCATCGGCCGGCGCTTTGTTGCAGTTTTCCATGCCACGTGGCTCGTAGCGGCGTGACGGCCGCAGCGGCAGGCGATGATTTTTAATCCCTTGCCATCTTTAATTGGGGAAAGCCTCTTTAGAAAAAGGTGCAGGGGGATGAAAAATTTTTGCCTTAGCGCAGCAAAAGGGGGAGCCCGGCGCCATTATGGAGAATATACTGACAAGTCCAAATATTTGCCGCAGGGGGATGATGGCGCATGACTGGGAGCGGCTATCTCCAGAGCCTGAAAAAATTAAAGCGCAGGGTTTATATTCGGGGAGAGCGGGTCGACGATCCCCTGGAGCATCCGCTGGTGCGACCCAGTGTCAACGCCGTGGCCCAGACCTATGAGCTGGAGCGGCAGCCCGAACATGAGGCGCTCATCTTCGCCCGGTCGCATTTAAGCGGGCGCCGGATTAACCGCTTCACCCATATCCACCGCTCCGCCGAGGACCTGGTGAACAAGGTGAAGCTGCAGCGCCTCCTGGGGCAGCTGACGGGAACCTGCTACCAGCGCTGCGTGGGCCTGGATGCCCTGAACGCCCTGGAGATTACCACCTTTGAGATGGAGCGGGACCTGGGGACTCCCTATCATCAAAGGTTCAACCGTTTTTTGCAGCAGGTCCAGGATGAGAACGCCGTCTGCGACGGGGCCATGACCGACCCCAAGGGCGACCGGGGAAAGCGGCCCCACGAGCAGGCTGACCCCGACCTTTACCTGCGGGTGGTCAGCGAAAGCAGCGACGGGATCACCGTGCGCGGGGCCAAGTGTCACCAGACGGGGGCGCTGAACTCGCACTATATTATCGTCATGCCCACCCTGGCGATGAAGGAAGAAGACCGCGACTACGCCGTTTCTTTTGCCGTGGAGGCCGATGCCCCGGGGCTCATTTACATCCTGGGGAGACAGCCATCGGACAGTCGCAAGCTGGAGCCCGGCCAGGCCGATTTAGGCAACCTCTATTACGGGGGCCAGGAGTGCCTCATTGTCTTTGACGATGTCT
>JAAZIN010000130.1 GCA_012800855.1 Bacillota bacterium | reverse complement strand
GCCCCTTTTTTCATTCCAGGTTCCCGCCAGCTTTGGACGGGCGGGACGGTGCCCCGCCCCCACCATGGATGCCCTGGTGAAACAGGGTTGGTCTTGGCGCTGGGGGCATAGCCTTCCGCCAGGCGGTTCATGATATGGTTGTTAAAATCTATCGGTTAAACAGGGATTGCCCCGAATGTTGTAGAAAAAAACATTGCAGAAGTAGATGAAGGAAGGCGAAGAGGATGAGCAGGCGGAACAGTTACGTAACGATCAGGCGGAGGAGAAAAGCTAAGAGATCCCTGAGAATAAGGCGACTGGGGCTGATCTTGCTGGGCGTGGCAGTGGCGATAGCAGTTTTGGCCTATTTGTACCGCTCTGACTTGTTTGCCTGGGCGGGCGCGGCGCAGGAAGAGCCGGCCGGCGAGGAGCCGTCTTCGAAGGAGCCTGATCCCGAGGAACCGCCTCCCGAGCAGCCCTCCCAGGATGAAGACCCGCAGCTCGACGCTCCCGAACCGGACGAACCGCCGGCAGACCCGCAGCCCGAGCCGCCGGCCTTGAAAGTGGTGGCGGATGGCGATTACCTGCTGGCGCTGGTGACCAAGGAAACGACCTTGAAAAAGGATTATGAGCCCCGCGATCTCGTCAAGATCCCCGCGTACATGAATCCCCCCAGGGATCTATACCTGCGCGCGGAGGCCTTTGCTCAGCTGGAGAAGCTGTGGCAGGCGGCCAAGGAAGACGGGGTAACGCTTGCCGTTCTCTCGGCCTACAGAAGCTACTCCTACCAGGTGGGACTCTTTAACAGCTATGCGAAAAAACATGGCGAGGCGGCAGCCAACCGCTTCAGCGCCCGCGCGGGGCAGTCGGAGCACCAGCTGGGGACGGCGATAGACTTTGGCGGCACCAAGTATGACTTTACGGATGCCTTTGGCGAAACCCCGCAGGGCAAGTGGCTTGCCGAAAACGCCCACCTCTTCGGCTTTGCCATGAGCTACCCCAAAAGGATGGAGCATATTACCGGCTATATTTATGAACCATGGCATTTCCGCTATATCGGGGTAGAGATGGCCGAGAAGTGGAAAGAATCAGGGCTGACTCTTTGCGAGTTCCTGGAGCTGCAGACCCAGTACTGGGAGTAAAAAGTATAAGAAAACCTCAATTGCCCGGTGTCTCCGTAACCTCGTCCGGCTTGCCGAAGACATACTCCACGATGCCCATGAAGACGGCCCGGGCAATTTTTTTTCTAAAGGATTCGCTTTTTAGCAGTGCGCGGTCATCGGGGCTGGTCATGAAAGCGGCCTCCAGGAGCACCGCCGGCATCTTCGTTTCGTTAAGGATGTAAAAAGCATTGCTTTCCTGGGCCTGCTGGTGCACCAGCTGCCCCTCCTTGGCGTCGGCGAGGAAAAGGGGATTCATATTCTTTTGAATCGCTTCGGCCAGGCGCTTGTTTTCCGGGTTTCCCCCGGCGTAGAAGGCAATGGCCCCCCTGACGCTGCTGTCGTAGATGGAGTTGAGATGCAGGCTGACGGCGAGGTTGGCTCCCGAGTTGTTGATCAAAATCACCCGCCCTCGCACATCGCGCCGGTGGCGGGGCAGGGAGAGGTCGGGGCAGTGGCGGCTCAGGTCTTCATCCTTCTCCCGGGTTAACATGACCCTGGCGCCGGCCTGCTCCAGCAGGCGGCGCAGCTCCAGCCCAATCTCCAGGACGATATCCTTCTCCAGCATGGAAGATTCAAAATGCGCCCCCGAGTCAATCCCGCCGTGCCCCGGATCTAGTGCTACGGTGATCCCCTTCAGGGGGCTGCCGTAGTACAGCCATACCGGCGTACCGGCGGGAAAAAAGCCCAGCGCGACGGCCAGTGCGCATAGCACCAGCAGGGCCAGGAGCGGCCAGGTGAAGGGCGGAAAGACGATCACGTTAATTTTCCGGGAGCGGAAGAATGTCATTGGCGGGTGACCCCTTTTCAAGCCTGAGCTTCTTGCAGTCAAGGCGCCGCCTGGGGCATTGCCTGCTGCCGGCCGCCCGTACTGGCAGTGCTGGAGAAAGAAGGGCGCCTGGTTATTTATATGCGCCGCCCCGATGTGATATATTTTAATTGGGGGATCAGGATCGAAACGCCTGGGGCGAAAAGATGTTGCTCCAATAAAGGAATTGGGCTTGATTAAAAGAATAAGTAACTTAAGCCCATTAAGACGAAAAGGAGGCGCAAAATGCTCTCGGTTACCAGCAAAGCGGCGGCGGAATTGAAAGAAATTATGAAGCGCGAGAACAAAGAAGGCGCTGCAGTCCGCCTTTTTATCAGCGGCGTGGGGTGAGGAGGGCCCCGTTTTGGGCTGACTCTGGAAGAGTCAATCGACGAAGAGAAGGACATGGTTGAAGAGGTGGAGGGGCTCAAGTTCACTTACGCCAAAGAAATTGCTCCTTATGTGAAGGGAAAGGTGATCGACTAC
Organism: Bacillota bacterium; assembly: GCA_012800855.1. Classification (GTDB taxonomy): domain Bacteria; phylum Bacillota; class Dethiobacteria; order DTU022; family DTU022; genus JAAZIN01. The sequence goes on along the minus strand of JAAZIN010000130.1, from coordinate 5,608 downwards.
CACAGCGGCCTTATTCGCAAGGGCTTTTCGGTTACGCCTGCCGATCCGGGCACGCAGTGCGGCGACTGCAGCTGCTGAATCGGCAAGGCGCCGTTGGGCAAGGCAGGGACCGCCCTGGCAGCTTCAGCGGCCGCTGAAAGAAGGGGGTAAGAGAGATCTCCAAGCACTGGCAATGGTATGTTGAGCATGACAGCCCGCACAGCGGGCACTTCTTTGCCATCAAGGACTATGTTTACAGCGGCAGGACGCCGTACCAGCAGGTGGATATCGTGGAGACGGATACATACGGCCGCGTGCTGCTGCTGGACGGGAAAGTCCAGTCGGCGGCTTTTGACGAGCATATCTACCACGAGGCGCTGATCCACCCGGCGATGGTGCTCCATCCCCATCCACAGCGGGTTCTCCTCATCGGCGGCGGCGAAGGGGCCGGCTTGCGCGAGCTCCTGCGCTACCCCCAGGTTGAGGAGATTATCATGGTGGACATAGACCGGCAGGTGGTGGAGCTTTGCCGCGAGCATCTCGGCGAGTGGCACCAGGGTGCCTTCGATGACCCGCGGGTGCGGCTCCTGTTCATGGATGCGCGGCGCTATCTTGAAGATACCGCCGAGCAGTTCGATGTCATCATCAGCGATCTCACCGACCCGGCCGAAGCGGGACCATCCTACCTGCTCTTTACCCGCCAGTTTTATGAAACGGTCAAAAAGAGGCTTGTGCCGGGCGGCATCCTGGCGGTTCAGGGCGGCGGATTAAGCCTTGATTACATGTATGTCCATGGCGCCGTGCGCAACACGCTGGGCCGGGTGTTTAAAATAATACGCTCTTACCATACCTTTATTCCATCTTTTGACGGCTCCTGGGGCTTCCTCATCGCCTCCGACCTCCATGACCCTCTGGCGCTGGATCGCGCAGAGGTGGACCGGAAGCTGGGCCCGATAGCGGATCAGCTTAAATTTTATGACGGCGAGACACACGAAGGCCTCTTCCGCCTGCCCAAGAACATCCGCCGGGCGCTGTCGGAAAACCAAACCATCATCGATGACGCGCACCCGGTTTCGGTTTATTGAGACGATTGGGAAAAGTTGTTCGCGCGCTCGTTGTTTCTTTTCTCCAGTTCAAAGGCGGCATGAAGCACTCGCACGGCCAGCTCGCCGTACTTGGCCTCAATGACGCAGGAGATGCGGATATCCGATGTGCTGATCATCTGGATATTGATCCCCTCTTCGGCCAGCGCCTTGAACATCCGCGCCGCCACGCCGGGGCAGTTCTTGATGCCCAGCCCCACCGCCGATACTTTGGCGATGTTGTCGTCGGTGCGGAGCTCCCGGGCGCCCACCTCGGGGAGGACCTGCTCCACCAGCTCGCGAGTTTTCTTGAGATCGCCTTTTGGCACGGTGAAGGTAAAGTCGGTATAGCCGTCGATGCTGGCGTTCTGAATGATCATATCCACGTTAATGCCCGCTTCTGCCAGCGGGGCGAGAATGCGGTAGGCTACGCCGGGCCGGTCCGGGACCCGAATGACGGACAGCTTGGCCTCGTTGCGGCTGAGAATAATCCCGCTGATGACAGCGCTCTCCATGTTTTCCTCCTCCTCGACGATCCAGGTGGACTTGTCACTTCCAAAAGACGATTTTACCTGCAGGGGGACCTTGAACTTCTGGGCCAGCTCCACGGAGCGGATCTGCAGCACCTTGGCGCCCATGTCGGCCATCTCCAGCATCTCGCCGTAGGTGATGCGGCTCAGGTGCCGGGCCTGCGGGCAGATGGCCGGGTCGGCGGTGTAGACGCCGTCAACGTCGGTGTGGATTTCGCATGCATCAGCCTTTAGCGCCGCAGCCAGGGCTACCGCGGTGGTATCGCTGCCGCCGCGGCCCAGGGTGGTGATATCGCCGCTGGCATTGACCCCCTGGAAGCCGGCCACTACGGGGATAATGCCCTGCTCCAGGGTTTTCTTCAGCCGCTCCGTCGACACCTTGATGATGCGGGCACGCGTGTGCTGCGCGTCGGTCAGCAGCGGCAACTGCAGTCCAAGGAAAGAGCGTGCAGGAACGCCCATCTTTCCAAGAGCCATGGCCATCAGGGCTGCGCTTACCTGCTCGCCGGTGGCGGCGATGGCGTCGAGCTCGCGTCCCTGTTCCTCCTCCCATATCTCGCGGGCCAGGTTCAGCAGGCGATCCGTTTCCCCGCTCATGGCTGAGACCACCACCACGACCTGGTGGCCGCTGTTCCTGGTTTCGGCAATGATGCGGGCAACGCGGCGGATATGTTCCGGCGATGCCAGGGAGCTGCCTCCGAATTTCTGGACGATGAGAGCCACGTTCAATCACACCTTTGCTAAAAAGCTTCCACTGTTTCAGGCTTCTAAGCTCATATTTTCTCATAACTGCAGATTTGTGACAAGAGGCGGCCTGGTTTTGGAGGCATGCTCCTGCCTTCAGCCCCGGGGGTGCCTGGCTCCTTGATCTGCACAGGCGCAGGCGGCACCACTGTCTGGGTTACTTCCGCTCCTGTCAGGATGACAGCGCGCGGCCGCTTTTCAGCAGCTCCACGAAGGCCTGCAGCCTGGTTTGGATGGCCCCCGCCGGGGCAAAGCTGTAGTTGTCGTCGATAAGCAGCATGGGGAAACCGCTTTCCCTGAGATAATCCCTCAAGTCAGGGTAATCAAACTTGTGGGGGTCGCAGAAAGAGATGATGTAGCCGATGACCCCGTCCACGTTGTATTCCTGCGCCCGCTGGATGATGTAGTCGAAGCGCGCCCGGCCCGGCCCGCGATCCGTGCGCGGGCACTGGAAATTGATGAAATAATGATCTTTCAGCGCCTCCACGAGATCCTCCGACAGGGGAATGTCCTTTTCAAAGACGCGGAAGCCGATGCAGTTATCGTCGGCGACGACGTCGGCCCCCGCCTCCTCGATCATGCGGTAAAAGGCGACATCGTCGAGCAGGCTGCCCCAGACTAAGACCCGCGGGCGCTGCGGCCCCTGCGCCGCCCTCTTCTTCCCGATCTCCTCCAGGGCATCCTCCAATAGCTTGAGAAACTCTTCCGGGGGGAGCCAACCGCCGGCCAGCAGCAGCTCCAGCATTTCGCTGCCCCTGATGAGCGGGGGATGTTCCAGCCGCAGCCGGTAGAGTTCCCGGATCCGCGCCCGGATGCGGTTGGACAGGGCTATCTCTTCCGCCAGCCTCTCCTTGGTGATCTCCTGGCCCGTGAACTGCTCCAGGCTTTCCTTGAAAAAGAGGAGCTCCCGCATGAAGAAGCGCTCCGCCTGGGGGGTGACCTGGTGGGGCACATTGAAGAGGCGGGAGTAGGGGAGGGGGCGGTAATAGGTCCAGATTCCATAAAGCCGCTGCACCATGTCGCAGCTGTGCGAGATGACCAGGCCGTCCAGGAAGTCGAGGCGTCCCTTGAGGGCCTGCGCAAAGATATTGCGCACGTAGCTGCAGCCGTACGGCTCCATGTAGGCGTCGGCCTCGGAAGTGGGCTCCCCGGGGCGGCCGGTGATGCGGTAGGGAATGGCCCCGGCCACGCGGATCATTTCCGGCGGGGCGAAGCAGCAGAGGTAGCCGATCACCGGCCGGCCGCTTTCCCGCCGCAGTTCCTGCACGTGCGCCTCCTTCTGCGCGTTTAGTTCCGCGGCGCGGGCCACTGTGGCTAATTCGCTCATGTTCATCTCTCCTTCGCCAAAAAGTTTTCCATTTTAACTTCCTGCCGGGCTGCGGCCGGCCATGGTCTCGATGAAGGCGTGCACCCTGGTCTTGATCTGCGCGTCGGACCAGAGGCGGGGGTCGGCCATGTCGCTTTCAAAGATGAGCGAGGGCACCCCCAGCTCCGCCAGGCGATTCCGGGTATGCACTTCGCCGAAGGAGACGGCGCGGCATGAGCGGGTCAGGTGCATGATGGCCCCGTTGAGGCTGTATTCCCTGACCACCTCCTCGAGCATGCGGCTGCCGACGAAGCCGCCGAAGACGGCGGGGTTGCACAGCTCCGGCATGACCTCGGTGCCGTATTCGTGCATCTTCACGGCGCGCCGCCAGGTCCGCTCCACGATGGCTTCCAGGGGATCGTCCAGGTCCACCTCGAACCAGTCGCCCACGTTGTAGGTGGACTCTATGGCCACTACCGCCCCCAGCGACTCCAGGTAGTTGAAGAAGCCCAGGTTGAACCAGGGCGGCAGCCCGAACCAGATGAGGCGGTATTTCTCCTCTTCCACGATGCCAATTTTGCGCTCCACCCTGTCCTTGACCTCGTGGTAGATCTCCCGGTAGAAGTCCACCGCTTCTTGTTCGCCCACCATGTACATCTGCGGGATGATGGCCGAGAAGTAGTCGGTGGCGCCCATGGGGCAGGGGATGGCCTTGCGCAGGTAGAGGGTGTCGCGCCAGTAGGCCAGGGCCTTGTGGGAGAGGGCGAGGATTTCGCGAAGCAGGTCCAGGTCCAGCTTCTTCCCCGTGTGGCGCTCAAGGAACTCCACCTGTCCCTGCAGGTCTTCCCGGAGCAGCGCCTTGTAATGGCCGGCGATGCGGGGATCATGGGGATCCACGTCCCAGGGCGGGGCCAGGGGATCGCTGCTGTAGACGGGCACGTCAAGATAGCGGGTGGCGATGGCCTGGAACCACTTGTAGCGCGGCTCGCAGATAAAGCCTGACCCCAGGAGCATGGAGGGGTTGCCCATGCCGCCGGGAATGGGGCTCTCCTCCGGCGGCTCGCCCCTCTCCTTCCACAGCTTGCAGTAGCCCATGGTATTGGTCACGTAGGTGCACAGCTCCGGGGAGTAGCCGTCACCTTCAGCTGCCTTGATGAAGTCGGGGGCCACCAGGCGGCTGGCGCAGATGGTGCCGAAGTTTTCCGGCCACTCCCAGAGCAGATCGAAAGCTTTGAGCAGTTCCGGGGGCACCCCCACCATGCACCAGGCCAGGGGCTCGTTGCTGAAGCGCCTCTCCAGGGCGCGCATAAAAAAACGCGGCAGCATATCCTTCATCTTGCGGGTGGTTTCCAGGTGGCGCTTGGCCCGCCTCATTTCACTGGCCGTCATAGGCTTGACCTCCTCCTTAGCCAGAAGATTCAATACATTTTTAACATTCGCCCCCGGACAAGCCGGATCCTGCCTGCGCGGCCGGAAAGGCCCCTTCCAGGCATTTTTCCGAGGGGGAGGAAAGGGTTCAAGAACAGATCTATGCTTGACGGCTCCCGATCTTGCCTGAAGGGAGCGGTAGCTGCCGGAGGGGTGAGCGGCTCCGCTTCGCCATGCTCGGGGGAGGTGCGGCGGGGGATGGCCCCGGAGTGCGGCCTGTTCTGCCGCCGGGCGGCCGGCAGTGGCCATTTGCTCGTGGCGGTCGCCGGCCCTATACTTTAACTGCCGCGGCGAGCGGAGCCGCCCGGGAGCTTTTCACGGAAGGGGGTAGGAGGCGTGGAGGAGATCGTCACCGTCGTGGGCAACTGGGGCTTTCCCATTGCCGTGAGCATCTACCTGCTGGTGCGCATCGAGGGCAAGCTGGAGCACCTGGCCGAGTGCATCAGGGGCTTGAGCGAGGCCATCAGGGGCTCCTGATATGGCGGCAGGGGTGGGGGGCCTCTGCCATTCCTGGACGGGGCGAAGCAGGCAGGGCTGGT
>JAAZIN010000129.1 GCA_012800855.1 Bacillota bacterium | reverse complement strand
TGTTCCACTACGTTAACTCTCCTGGCTTCCTTCGGCTTCAAGAAAATGTCTCCTCCCATAATGGTGACATTATCTCAGACCGCTTATATGGTGACAATATCACTGTCCGATCACAGTTCATTATCAACGGGTTGACGAAGATTATAAATTGGTTTATACTATTAATTGCCCTGCGGGGCAGCGGTTATTCGGCCGACGTAGCTCAATGGCAGAGCAGCTGACTTGTAATCAGCAGGTTACCAGTTCAAGTCTGGTCGTCGGCTCCACCGTCAATGTGGAGAGGTACCCAAGTGGCCAAAGGGGGCAGACTGTAAATCTGCTGGCGTCCGCCTTCGCTGGTTCAAATCCAGCCCTCTCCACCAGACGAGCCATTAGCTCAGTTGGTAGAGCACCTGACTTTTAATCAGGGTGTCGCAGGTTCGATTCCTGCATGGCTCACCAGTAAAAAAAAGCGGCAGGAGTTTCCGGACTCCTGCCGCTTAACTATTCCTTCGGAATAATCAATAGTTCTCTCCAAATTCTCTCCCGACAAACCACTTCCAGCGGATCGAACGTGATCTACTCTGCTTGTTAATAATAAAAAATCTTCCGCCGAATTTCCAGCATAGAAAATAAACTTAAACGCATGAAAGCCGGCTGGAAGATGCGCTTGGGTATTGCGAGAATCTAATTTAACAGGAGGGGGAAGCCGTGGGAGATGATAAAAGTAAGTTGGAGAAATTCGGGAAAGGACTCGAAAGAGCCGGCTCAAAGATGCAGCAACTGGGATGCGCGCTGACCTTGCTCATCACCTTACCAGTTGGCGGCCTGCTCATCTTCGGCCCAGTTGGGGGAATTATCGGAGGCGTGATCGGAGTTCTTGTATTTGTAGGAATTTTCATGGCAAAATGAAAAGAGCCCCGGTGATGTGCCGTGCTCCTTTATTCTACCTCTCCTTATAATCACAAAAAAGAGATAAGCGGCGCATTATGGGAATAAGAGTTGTGGCTCGGCCCGTTCGCACCACGATTGACGAAACACTGGAAGGATTACCGAAAAAGTCGTTGAATTTAGCCAGGGGGTGAAATTGTGAAAAAGTTTTTAATTGCCCTGGCTGTTGCGACACTGGTTGTCGGGATTCCGTTGGTTGTGGGCGGTGAGCCGGAGTTCACGTAAGAAGATTTCAACATGATGGTTTTAGAGCACCGGGATCGGATTGAGGTACTCGAAAGCCAGGTTACCGAGCTTTTGGCTGAAAACAGCGAACTGCAGGCGGAACTTGAAGCGAAGGATAACATTATTCAAGCCCTGCAGAACGAACTGCAGGCGCTGGAAGAAGATATTTCTGAAATTAAGAGCAAGTTGCAGGAGGCCGTAAGCCCGCCCGAGCCGCCTGAGCCGAAGGTTTCCTATCCGAGCCATTACGAAATCAATGGCCGCACTCACTGTCCCCATTGCGGGGTAAAATACTTAGATTTGGTCTATTTTGGAGCCCAGGGCTGCGATAAATGCCCCTGGCCGTAAAGATTTAAAATAGAAAAGGCTTTATCCAAACCGCCTCTGGGCGGCCGTGAGCGATGGCGTTATGGGCAATAAGGCCCATTTTTAAACGGCTATGCGCGCCGGGAGGCGCGGGACATGGGCATCAATCTAAAGTGGAGAGATATAATCAAGAAGGGGTTTTGTTTAGGGGATGATAATTTGGCTAAACACAATTATTGTTTTCCGGGTGATAAAGAGTGTCTGATTATTTTCTTGGATTATCTTTCTCTTGCATAATAGCTCTTTTTATGGGCGTAAAAAAACAATGGCGTTTTCGCGAAAAAGGCTTATCCAATGCATTTTTGCTTATTTGTATTTTTATTGTATCGTTTATTATCGCTGTCGAATCAAGCAATGACATTCCTCCCAACCCTCTTCTAGGACTATTAGGGATCATCACAATTCCCGCTTATTTAATCGTTAGAAACAAAAACAAAGTTCACAAAGAACATCAGGATAACCGGGTACTCTACTCAATTGCGAAACAAAAGAATCTCTCTAGCGAGGTACCAATACTACAAGAAGTCCCAGAGGGACCTGAATACGGCATAGCGGGCTATATTGACGTTGAGACTACGGGCCTGAGCGCTAAAAAAGATCAAATAATTGAGTTTGCAATTGCATTGATTTGCTATGAGAAGAGTACGTGTAAAATAATCGGCATTGTTGACTCATATTGCGGTTTACGTGAGCCAACAGTGCCAATCTCCCCTGAGGCATCAAGCGTGAATGGTATTTATATGCATGATGTCAAGGGAAAGGATTTGGATTACAAACGCATCAATGAATTACTGGATAAAGCCGATTTTTTTATTTCTCACAATGCTGATTTTGACCGCAAGTTTGTAATAGCTTTATTCCCTTCTGTTGTAGAAAAAGACTGGCTTTGCTCCATGAACGGCATAGACTGGTTGGGTAAAGGATTCTATTCAAAAAGCCTACAGTATCTGTTATCAATGCATGGTATCTGTCCCAGTTCCGCTCACAGGGCATCAGGAGATGTGGAATCTGCCATAAAATTGCTTGCCTGTTCAGCAGACAACAAAAATAGTTATTTTTCGGAATTGATTACAAAGCATGCTAGAGAAAAACTTTCTAAGAAGAATAAACCCGGTTATTACAATGGGAAGCATTATACGGAATACGTAGGAACTATTAAAATATTAAGACGGGAGGGCGAGGACGGCTCAGCAGAAAAGCTATTATTAAAACTTCTGGATGCAGTTGAATCGGAATCTAGGGCAAAGGGATTTGGAGTAGCTCCCTGGTACTATGAGCAGTTAGCAATCATTTACCGGAAGCGAAAGGATTATTTAAAAGAACTTGAAATACTAGAAAGGTTTGCGAGACAAAAACACTCTCCAGGTGCTTCTCCCCCAAAGCTTTTGGAAAGACTTGAGAAGGTTAGAAAACTGACCTTAAAACATATTTCTAGCTATCAGCCAACAAATACCGGTACAGAGTACCTATAATAATGGTCAGGAATAGTTGTACGGGTTTTATTAGCTTTAGAAGGAAGTTTACCCAGCGCGGCCACGTTAAAAAGAAAAAAGACAACTGTTATTTGGTCCTGGAGCTGGATCCCGTAAATAGTGTTCGCCGGCAAAAATGAGCCGTCCGGAAAGAACTTGGATTAAACCACTTTGCCAAAAAGCCCGAAGCCGACAAGCTTTTTCAAAAAAATTAAAAGAGCTCCAGGACGGCGAATACTTTGAGCCCACAGACAAGACCCTGGCTGATAAAGCCGCATGGGGCGGGGGTGGAACCCCTGCGGGCGGGCATGGAAGCCCGACCCTACCCCAACAAGCTTATCATTCAAACCGAGAACCATCCCCTATGTATACTGGTAGATTATTCGTAAATGAGTTCTTCGGCGGCGGAGGAGGCTTCCTCGGCGTCGGCGGCGAAGTTGCGCGCCTGGCGCTGCTGCTTCTGCTGCAGAAATTCGCGGTACCACTCGTGGGCTGTGATCATGGACATGACCTCGCTGGTGCCGGTCCAGATGGAGGCCAGACGAATGTCCCGGTAGATCCGCTCCACCGGCAGGATGTTGGTATAGCCGATGCCGCCCAGCACCTGCATGGAATTGTGGACCACTTTCTGGCAGGCTTCTGTGACAAATTTCTTTGTTTCCGAAACCATGCGCCTGATGAGGTGGGAATCCTGCTTCGTATCCACGGCTTTCGCCGTGGCGTAGACCATGGCCCGCGCGGCATCGAGGAGCATCACCGCCTCGGCCACCTGGAAGCTCACGCCCTGGAAGCGGTTGATCACCTGGCCGAAGGCTTTCCGGCGCGAGGTGTAGGCGGTGGCAATCTCCAGCGCCGGCCGTGCTGCCCCGATGGTCATCGCTGCGGTGCCGAGCCGCTCGGGGATCATCATGGTGTTGAAGACATCATAGGCCCCGTTGACCCTGCCGACCACGTTTTCGCGGGGCACCTTCACGTCACGGAAAAGCAGGCGCGCCGTCCCGCCGCCGCGGCAGCCCATGAGCCCGTAGAGATATTTTGTCTCCACGCCCGGGCCCCGTTCCACGATAAAGGCGGTGATCCCCTCCTGGGGCCTGACATTTGGATTGGTGACCGCGTAAACGAGGAAGAAATCCGCGCCCTCGCCTCCCACGATGAAGCGCTTATGGCCGTTAAGCAAGAAATAATCCCCCTTGTCCTCCGCCCTGCTCCGGGAGCCGAAGAAGTCCGAACCGCCCGTGGGCTCGGTGAGGCACTCGGCGGCAAAGAGCTCGCCGCGCAGCAGCGGCCTCACGTATTTCTCCTTCTGCTCGTCGGTGCCGTGCAGCATGATGGCGTCGCAGACCAGTTCGGCCCCCACTCCAAAGACGCAGGCAAATTCATAGCCAAGCGTGCCCACCTCTTCCAGGGCCATGCAGGTGGCCACCCAGTCCATCTCCCTGCCGCCCCATTTTTTCGGGTAGCGTATCCCCAGCAGGGAGCGCCGGGCCGCTTCCTTTAAGAATTCCTTGGGAAATTTAATCTCGTCCCGGTCCATGGCCAGGATCATTTCCCGGGGCACCCACCTCACCAGGTCCCGAACCTCTTCCCTGAATTTCAACTGCTCCTCCGTGAGCAGGTAGTCAAACATCTTCCCGCCCCTTTCCAATTTTCTAGCCCTATATTAACACAATTGCGTTAATATTGCTCCCTTTTTGACAGCGGCGGAGCGGCTTTTACCCAGATTATGCCTTTAATTAAAAGGGGCACCGCGCGAAAGACTATGAAGGGAGGTGTGGAAGATGAAAATGATGGTTGAAGAGATGGTGCAGAAGGGCAATACGACCAGCCTGGCCGTAGCCGGCCTGGGCCTGGTGGTAGCCGGCATCGGCAGGATCGTCGGCGGCAACCTGGGAGCGGGGCTGACGGGCTTCGGCCTGGCACACGTGGTCCTGGGTCTGGCGGATATGTTCAGGACGTCGAACCGCAGCTAAAATAATAAAAGGAGGAAATCTCTTCCTCCTTTTATTCTGGCTGGAAAGGCAATTGTCCGGCGCTAGGGATGGTTGCTTAATTCCCCTAAATCCCTTTCTAAAAAGAAGGAATCTCGATCATTCCGCCGCTCCGCCCTGGGAGAGTCGCTCTTTGAGGGCATGATACTCTTCCATTATCTCGGGGGGCAGCCTGTCGCCAAACTGCTCAAAGAAGCGGCGGTGGTCCTCCAGCTCCTCCAGCCAATCCCTCGCATCCACCTCAAAGAGCTTTTTCACTGTATCCTCCGAAATGTCCAGGCCGCTCATATCGATGGCTCCCGGGGCGGGGACATAGCCGATGGGGGTCTCCACGGCGGCGCCCCCTCCGTGGGCCCTCTCGATAATCCAGTTCAGGACCCTCAAGTTGTCACCGTATCCCGGCCAGAGGAAGCTGCCATCCTCATCTTTCCTGAACCAGTTTACATGGAATATTTTGGGTGGATGGGGGAGCGTTTTCCCAAATTCTAGCCAATGCCTGAAGTAGTCGGCCATGTTGTAGCCGCAGAAAGGCAGCATGGCCATGGGATCGCGCCTTACCTGTCCCTGTTTGCCGTATTGGGCTGCGGTAATTTCGGAGGCCATCGTTGCTCCCACGTAAACCCCGTGCTGCCAGCTGAAAGCTTCGTAAACCAGGGGTGCCAGTCGCGAGCGCCGTCCGCCAAAGACGATTGCCGTCAAGGGGACTCCTTTGGGATTGTCCCATTCCGGAGAGATGATGGGGCACTGTTTTATGGGAGCGGTAAAGCGGGAGTTGGGATGCGCTCCGGGAATAGGCTTGCCCCCTTCGTCCACCATCCCCGGCTTCCAGGGGCGGCCGTCCCAGGCAATTCCCTCGGCGGGCGGTTCTCCTTCGCCGCCTTCCCACCAGACATCGCCGTCGTGGGTTAGCAAGACGTTGGTAAATATTGTATTTTGCCGGATTGTAGCCAGGGCATTGGGGTTGGTTTTCGAATTGGTGCCCGGGGCGACGCCAAAGAAGCCCGTTTCCGGGTTTAGTGCCCAAAGCCGGCCGTCCTCGCCGCGGCGAATCCAGGCGATATCGTCTCCCACGGTCCAGACCTTGTAGCCCTGCTTCTGCAGGGGTTCCGGCGGGATGAGCATGGCCAGGTTGGTCTTGCCGCAGGCGCTGGGGAAGGCGGCGGCGATATAGTCAATGCGGCCCTCGGGATTCTCCACGCCCATGATGAGCATGTGTTCCGCCAGCCAGCCCTCCTGGCGGCCCAGCCAGCTGGCAATGCGCAGGCTGAGGCACTTCTTCCCCAGGAGCACGTTGCCGCCGTATCCCGAACCCACGCTCCAAATGGTGTTATCCTCCGGAAAGTGGAGGATGAGCCTTTTCTCTATGTCGAGGTCTCCCTTGCTGTGCAAGCCCCTGGTGAAATTGTCGCTATCCCCCAGCTGCTCCAGGATATCCTCCCCGGCGCGGGTCATGATGAGCATGTTCAAGACCACGTATATGCTGTCGGTAAGCTCAATGCCAATCTTGGTGAAGGGGGAGCCCAGCGGCCCCATGGCAAAGGGGATCACGTACATGGTTCTCCCGCGCATTGCTCCCTTGAAATAGGCGCCCGCCTGGCGATAGGCCTCCGCCGGCTCCATCCAGTTATTGGTCGGGCCGGCGTCCTCCTTTTTCGATGTGCATATGTAGGTGAGATGCTCCGTACGGGCCACATCGTTGGTTGCCGTGCGGTGGTAGAAGCAGCCGGGCCATTTTTCCTCGTCCAGCTTGATGATCTCGCCGCTGGCCATGGCTTCCCTTTCCAGAGCCCTTTTCTGCTCCTCCGAGCCGTCAATCCAGACGATCCGGTCGGGCTGGCAGAGTTCCGCCATTTCAGAGACCCATTTTTGCAGCGCCTTGTTCCTGGTCATTTGCAACACGCCCTTCGCTACATTTATTTTCTCTAAATTATTTCAATATAGGGCCACTCGTGACAAATCGGCCCTTCTGTTTGCTACCTATATTTATATAAATCTGCCCCTGCAAAGGTTCCGCAGCTGGGCACAAAATAAGCAGGCAAAATCACTCTTTAAACGTTAATTATACTTGATAAGAGGGAAAAATAAAAGTCCCAGATCTGCGGGCCCCAGAAAACAACCAGAAAATAGGCCAGGGAGATAAAGGGGCCGAAGGGTATGGCCGTTTTGCCCGTTTTTTTCCTGAACACAATCAGGAAAATGCCGGCTGCCGCCCCGAGTACTACCGCCAGCATGAAAATGAGCAGCAGGTCCAGCCAGCCAGCCAGGAAACCGAGGACGGCTAAAAGCTTTACATCGCCCGCCCCCATGCCCCCCCGGCTGGCGACGGCAATAACCAGTGTACTGACCCCTCCGGTAATCAGCCCCATGGCGGCGTCAGGCCAGGAAATCTCAGGCCAGGCCAGCTGCCAGAGCAGCCCCCAGACAAGGATCATAGCCGTGTAGAGATTGGGTATCCGCTGCCTCTCCAGATCGATGGCCGAAATTATCAAAAGAATGGAAAAGAGGGGGAGATACTTGGCCAGGGCCGGGGAAAGGCCGAAGCGCCAGAGGGCGGCGGCAAAAAGAAGGGCGCTTAAAAGCTCCACCACCACGTAGCGGGGGGATATCTTTTCATGGCAGTAGCGGCAGCGGCCGCGCAAAAAGATATAACTGAAAAGAGGAACCAGGTCGGCAGCCTGCAGGGTTGTTTTGCAGTGCGGGCAGAACGAACGCGGCCGTATGATGGGAACCCCGGTGCCGTGGCGATAGATTACCACATTGTAAAAGCTGCCCATGACCAGGCCTAACAGGACAGCACCGAGGTATAGGAAAAATAGCTTGACTTCCACTGCCCCTCATCCCTTCTCTTTGTATTACACGAGGAAGCGGCGGGCAGGCCTGTACCGCCCGCCGCAAGTTAAGCCGGCTAGAGGTTGTTGCTGAGGTAGTAATCGAGGATCTTTTGGTCGCGCTGAAAGATGGTGGCAATGAGAGCCACCCGGATGTACATGCCGTTTCGCACCTGCCGCCAGTACGCCGCCCGCGGATCGCTGTCCACCTCTGTGGAAATCTCCGTCCTGCGAGGCAGAGGATGCATGATAATCCCATCGGCTTTCAAGAGGTCCAGGTGCCGCTTCTTGAAGGAGTAGCGATCGATGTCGATATCCACGTGTCCCCCCTCCTCCTTGTCCCACTCGTCCTGCAGGCGGGTCATGTAGATGGCGTCCACTTCGGGGATAACCTTCTCGAAATCATCGGTAATCTCGTA
>JAAZIN010000018.1 GCA_012800855.1 Bacillota bacterium | reverse complement strand
TGGAGCAGAACGGAAGCATGCCCCCTGAAATAACACCCATTGAGTTTGAAGATGGCTGGTGCCGCATCCGGATGGCTAAAATCTACACTTCCGACATTGTGTAACCGGTAAACAAGGGGCGGAGGGGCTGAGTGCCCTCCCCCCTCCCCCTAAAGGCAGCCTGCCGCCTCCCCGTTGCGGCAGCGGCAGGTTGTGCCCCCGCCATTTGATTGCCCTGGCAAGCGAGGAGGTTGTTTGATGCAGGAAGCCGCAGTTTTAATTAGACCAGAAAAGCTAAAGGAGATTTGCGCCAGTTTGCTGCAGGCTGTTTCCGTCAGCCGGGAAGATGCGGAAACGACGGCCGATGTTACCGTCTGCGCAGAGTTGCGGGGCATAAGCTCTCACGGCATTGCGCGGATGCCGGCCTACCTGAAGCGGATCCGCATGGGTTTAATCAATGCCCGCCCGGAGTTCAAGTTTTACAGCAAGTATGGCCCCATCGCGGTCATGGACGCCGACAACGGCCTGGGGCAGGTTGCCGCATTCAAGGCCATGGAGAAAGCCATTGCCCTGGCCGGAGAAGCCGGCGTAGGGCTGGTGGGGGTGCGCAACAGCAACCACTTTGGCGTGGCCGCCTACTATGCCATGCAGGCGCTGCCGCACGACATGATCGGCATCGTCATAACCAATGCCAGCCCGGCCATGGCTCCCTTTGGCGGCAGGAAAGCTTTCCTGGGCACCAATCCCATGGCCGTGGCCATACCCGGCCTGGGAGAGGACAGCATTGTCGTGGACATGGCCAGTTCCATCACCGCCCGGGGGAAGATCAGGCTTTGCGCCGCGCAGGGCGTGGAGCTGCCCGCCGGCTGGGCCCTGGATGAGGAGGGCAATCCCACCACGGACGCGACCAAAGCCCTCAAGGGCACCATCCTGCCCATGGGCGGCCCCAAGGGCTACGCCCTGGCCGTGCTCATCGACCTGATGGCGGGCATGCTCACGGGCGGCGGCTACAGCGTGGCCATCAAGGAGCTTAACGACTTCAGCGGTCCCGTAAATGCCGGCCACCTGCTCATGGCTATTAAAATAGAGGCCTTCATGGAAGCGGAAACGTTCAGGAGAGGGGTCTCCGACTACATTGCCGCCCTCCACGAAGCGCCTCGGGCCCCCTCGGTGCAACATATTTTCGCCCCGGGCGAAATTGAACAAAAGCTCACCCGGGAGCGGCTGGAGAAGGGGATACCGCTGGCGAAGGAGCAGGTGGATTTGCTGAAAAAACTGGCCGCGGAATACGGCGCAGCAATATCTCTTGATTTCTAAAGCGTTCTTTAAAGGGAGGCGATACCTTGGATTACTTGGTGCGCGTTGACATGAGCACAGGGACGGTGGCCAGGGAGAAGGTTCCCCCTCAATATGCCGGCATGGGCGGCAGGTCGCTTACTTCGTCCCTGGTCTATCATGAAGTGCCGGTGGGATGCGATCCACTGGGGAAAAACAACAAGCTGGTCATGGCGCCCGGATTGCTGGGCGGGACCGTCGTTTCCAGCTCGGGCCGCCTTTCGGTAGGTGCGAAAAGCCCCTTGACCGGGAGGATCAAGGAAGCCAACGCCGGCGGTACCGCGGGCGGCTACCTGGCCCGGAGCGGCATCAGGGCCCTGGTTATTGAGGGAGAGGCCGCTGCAGGGCGCCGCTACATCCTCTACCTGGGCAAAAATCAGGATTACCGGCTGGTGGAAGTCGATTTTGAGGTCAAGGGCATCTATGAATTGATGAAGCGTCTGCGGGAAAAATGGGGCGACTCCATCTCCGTAATCTGCGCCGGGCCTGCAGGCATGAACAAGCTGCGCTCCGCTGCCGTCGTGGTCAGTGATCCCCATTTCAATCCCCGCTTTGCCGCCCGGGGCGGCCTGGGCGCGGTCATGGGAGCAAAGGG
>JAAZIN010000128.1 GCA_012800855.1 Bacillota bacterium | reverse complement strand
GCCGGGCTTAACCCTCCCCCCAGCCCGGTGGAAATTGCCGGCACAGCCTTCTTCGCCGTGCCTCCCTTAAACCTGCCCCGATCCTAAACCAGAATTCCCTTTTTTGTCAAGGTTTATCTTTGGCCGAGGCCTCACTATCGGCCGCCACGCCGCTTCCCTTCTGTATCTCAATGGCTCCCTCGCTGAAAAGCATGCCGATGAGCCCCAGCGCGGCGATCTTGGGGAAGAGCGCCGCGCCGAGAATGCCGTAGGTGGCCGGCAGCTCCACCAGGGTATTGTCCTTCACCTTGACGCGAAACCTGCTGCGGTGCAGCGCGGCCATGAAGCGGCCCAGCTGTGCCGAGAGATCACGGCAGCGGCTCGAGAGGCGCTCCAGCCGCGAGTCGCCTCTCTCTTCAAGGTAAATCAGGGCTTCCACCAGGTCGCCGTTCACCTTTTCGAGAATCTCCTTGGCCTCGGCGTAGCTGATCCCGGTGCGCTCGCGGAGCTGTTCAATCTTTTCCAAGGAAATCTGCACCCCGGTCAACCCCCTTTACCCTAGTTTAACGTGCCGGGGCCTTTTTTATCCCCGGCGCTGCAGCTGCCGCCAGCTACCTGGAAGGGGGGTTGAGCAGCTTTATGAGCTGGAGCGAGCGCAGTTCGCCTATATCGAAGTGGTAGCGGCGGAAGGCCGCGGCGATGGCAGCCAGTTCGCGCAGCTGTTGGGCGAGGGGGCGGAGCATCTTCACCTGCTCCAGGGGGGCCTGGAGCAGCCGCCGGGCCAGGGCCGCCGTCCCGGCGCTCAGCCTGACGGCGTCGCCGCCGGCGCAGCGGCGGCAGAGCAGCCCGCCCTGGCTGGGGCTGAAATAGAGAGTCTCCGGCGCATGGCAAAGGAGGCAGTTTTCCAGATGCGGGCGGAAGCCGGTGGAGCTCATCATCTTGAGCTCGAAGGCGCGGCAGAGAAGCATGCGGCCGGTTAAATCGAGGTCCTTGCCGCATAGCAGGCGCCAGCCCTCCAGCAGCAGGCGGCAGGTCTCCGGGGCGGGCTCCTCGCTGCGCACGAGGCGACCGGCAAGCTCGGCGAGAAAAAGGCCGAAGGGGTAAAGGGAGGCATCCTCCCGGAAGGCGGTGAAGTGCTCCTTGACCTCCTGGCCGGTGATCAGGTCCAGGCTGCGGCCGCGGTGCAACTGGTAGTGGCCGTAGGTGAAGAGATCCACCCCGGCGGCCAGCCTGCTTTTGGTCTTGCGTGCGCCGCGGGCCACGGCGCTGAGCTTCCCCCTCTCCCAGGTAAGCAGCTCGATGAGGCGGTCGGCCTCGCCCAGGGGGCGGCTGGAGAGAACGAGGGCGTCTGTCTTGTAGCTGCGCTCGGCCAAGGGCCTCCTCCCCTCCTAAACGTCCTTGTAGCCCCACTGGCGAAGCAACGGCGCGCGGTTCCGCCAGTCGGGCTTGGCCTTGACGCGCAGGTCAAGAAAGACCTGGCGCCCGAAGAGGGCCTCCATCTCGCGGCGCGCGGCGCTGCCGGCTTCCTTCAGCAGGCGGCCTCCCTGGCCGACGACGATGCCCACCTGGGATTTGCGCTCCACGTAGATCACGGCGCGCAGGTCAATGAGGTCCCGGCCTTCCCGTGGGGAGAGCTCTTCCACCACCACGGCGATGGAATGGGGCACCTCCTCCCGGGTAAGGTGGATGATCTTCTCGCGAATTATTTCCGCGGCAATGAAGCGTTCAGGCTGGTCGGTGATCATCTCCGGGGGATAGTAGCGCGGCCCCTCAGGCAGCCGGGCGGCAATGGCCTGGAATAGCGGCTCCAGGCCCTCCCCGCGCAGCGCCGAGAGGGTAAAGTTTTCGGCAAAGGGGTAGAGTTCCTGGTAGAGGAGGCGATGGTGCTGGAGCTGCTCCGGCGAGGCCAGGTCGGCCTTGTTCAAAAGGAGGAAGACCGGCTTGGAGACCTCCTGGAGCGAAGCGGCGATATGGCGATCGCCGGGCCCGGGGGGGCAGTGCGCCTCCACGATGAAGCAGGCCAGGTCGCTCTCCTGGAGCGCCGCCAGCGCGGTGCTGTTCATGGAGCGTCCCAGCTCATGCTTGGGGCGGTGCAGGCCCGGGGTATCGATAAAGATGACCTGCATCTCCTCGCGGGTGAGAATGGCGCGAATGGCCGTGCGCGTGGTCTGCGGCCTGGGAGAGACAATGGCCACCTTTTGGCCCATGAGGGCATTGATGAGGGTGGATTTCCCCACGTTGGGCCTTCCCACCAGGGCTACAAAGCCGGAGCGGTGTGCCTTGGATTCATTGCCGGTCAATTCATGGATCCTGCCTTTATTTTTTTACCTATATTATACCTGATCGGGCCATGCCCTGCGTTAGAAATCCCCCCCGGCTCCCCTTTTCAAAGGGGGAAGCATTTAGATGCCCGGCCCAAAAGCTTCCTTTACAATGTCTGATTGCCCCTAGAAGCTGTAGAAGCGGCTCATGAGCCGCCCGAAACAGTTGACATAAAACAAGGCAAGGGCCGCGTTTAGTCTCGCGTAATTGAGAGGTGAAGTTGAAAGTGAGAAAGCGGCGTGAAAACCCACCCCGGCAATTTCCCAGGAAAACCCCCCCGCCCCCCCTTTTCCAAAGGGGGGAGCATTTAAATTTCCCCGGGCCCGATTGGCAGCTCCTACGGCTTCGGGCTGGGCACGCCTGGATCGCAGCCTTCGATTAACCGAGGGCGGGGCATTCCCCGTCTTGCCCTTGCATGAGCAGTGCCTGGCCCCTGCAAGCCAGTAAAACGGATGCCCTGCATGATTAGTTTTTTCCTGCTTCTATTATCTTGCTTCCTGCTTTCCTGTTGGGGGAATAACTGTTTTCAGGTCGAGGACGGGGGTGCCGTCAATGAGGTCGAGGCCGCGCACGATCAACACGTGCCCGCGGCGCTCCACGAGGTCCACCTCGGTCATGGAAATGGGATTGGGTCGATAGGGGGTGCGGCAGGCAAAAACCCCGTAAACCTCGCCGCCCCGCCCGCTGCGCTCGCCCTTCAGGACATAGTCCTCGGCGAGGTGCAGGTAGCCGATGACGATGATGCGCGACTCTTCCTCGATGCGGTAGAGCCCCTCTTCAAGCTCGGGATCCAGGTGAATCTCCGAAAGAAGGGGCTTGTAACGTCCGGGCACCTCGGAGGGACGGGTTAGGCTGCTGCGAACCCGCCCAATGGGGCGCAGCGCAAGGGGCAGCCGCCAAAGATCCCCCGCCGCCGCCGCGGGAAGCGCCGCCTCCCCAGGCAGCAGGTCACCGGTAAAGGGCAGTGGCAGCAGCTCTCTTGCGGAGCGCCGCACAATCTCGCCCTGCAGGTTGCCCATGACCACTTCAATGTCCCCGGCCAGCTCGAGAATCACCTGGCGGCAGGCGCCGCAGGGTGCCGGCGGAGGCGAGGAATCGGCCACCACGGCCAGCTTGCTGAAGCGGTGATGGCCGGCCAGGCGCGCATTCCATAAAGCCACCCGCTCGGCGCAGACAGTGAGGCCATAGGAGGCGTTTTCCATGTTGGCGCCTGCAAAAACGGCCCCCCCGGCGGTCAGCAGGGCGGCACCCACGGCAAAGCGGGAATAGGGGGCATAGGCCCTCGCGCGTGCCGCCGCGGCGATGGCCAGCAGCGTGCTTTCACTCACCTTATTGCTCAAAAACTCCTACCCCCTGCGCTCATGGCTTATTCTGCGGACTGCGTGTAGGCGGGCAGCTTTACCAGCTCCTCGCGTATAATCTCGAAGCGAATCCCCCGGCTCGCTTCCATGCTGTTCTTGATGATGTCGAGGCCGCTGATGAGCAGGTCGGGGTCGCCCACCGCCTGGATGACGACGGGATTGACCGTGATGAGCTTGTCGTTGACCTTGATGAGGGAGCCGCTGCAGCGCACGGAGGAGGTGACAATGAGCCGCTGTCCACCCAGGCTGATCCCCTTTGCCCCCGAGGCAAAGAGCTCGTTGACCACGTCCCTGATGTCGGTGTCGTGAATGATGGAGCTGGAGCTGGTCGCCCCCATCTTGTCGTAGAGCTTCACCGTAATGCCCTCGCCGATCATCTCCGCCAGGCCCGCTTCCACTCTCAGTTCGTGCAGCTTGAGCCTGGTGGCGTCAAGCTCCTCGGTGAGCGCTTGCAGCTTCTCTTCCGGATTATAGGGGACTCCCAGGCGGGCAATCCCGTTTTTCACTTCTATTTCCAGGACCCGATCCGCGGTAAAGCGGTCGCGGGGGATGAGTCCCTCGATCTTGGAGATCGTATCCAGTGAAAGGGCATTGCCGGGAACAGTGTAAACCTCGTCAGTGGAAAGGTGCAGGGAAAAGAAGGCCTCCTCACTGCTGCGCCGGATCTGTTCGTCCAGGTTGACGGCCTCCAGGATCTGATCCATGAACATCAAGTCGGCTTCGCGCAGGATAATTTCCTGCAGCTTGCGCCCCTGCTCCAGGATGAGCTTGGTTAGCTCGTCGTCCTTGGAAATCTCAATCTCGTAATTGAAGGCGGCCAGGGCCTCTTTTACCGCAGCCCGCTCCAGCACTCCCAGCTCTTCGGCGAGGCGATAGCTGTATGCAGCCATATCCCGCGCCACTTCCTGCTTGGAGCTGTACCTCTCGGCGGCCGTGGGAAAGGAAGTGCGGATGAGATAGAACACCCCGCCAACCAGCACGGTGTTGATAAGGAGGAGGAGCAGCACCGCCCAAACCAACGTGCTCCTAAAGCGATCCTGATCAAATGCCCTCTCTGGCACGAGATATACCCCCATTTCCCTTTTAACCCTGTACTTAACCTCTATTATAGATAATTCGGGGGAAATCCTATTACTAAACTATGAAGATTATTAAAATATGCTTAAATATTGGAAAGCATCCCATAGGCGCGGCCCCAAAATGAGCACTCCCACCAGGAGGGCATAGAAGGCGGCGAGCAGAACCGCCCCCGCCGCCGCATCCTTGGCGATATGGGCCAGCCGGTGCTGCTCTTTTGTAGCCAGGTCCACCGCTTTTTCAATGGCCGTGTTGAAGGTCTCGGCAACGAGGACGGCAAATACAGCCGAAAGGATCAACAAGAGCTCCCATCCCTCAAGGTGAAGCAGAAAAGCGATGACGAGGACGGCGGCACCGGCAGCAGCGTGAATGGCCATATTGCGCTGCGTGGCGAAGCAGTAGGCCAAACCGGCAAAGGCGTCCCGGAAACTGCGCAGAAGGCGTTTCATCAGCTCTCCCTCACCTCCGGTGGATCCACCATGTGGAGAATCTCTTCCTCTTTCTGCCGCATCGCTGCAGCAGCGGCTTCGCTGTCGTGGTCATAGCCCAGCATGTGCAGCATGCCGTGAATGGCCAGGAGCAGCGTCTCGCGCTCGCAGGAGTGCCCGGCGGCGGCCGCCTGCTCCTCTGCCCGCTCCAGGGAGATGTAAATATCGCCCACGATGATCTCCCCGGGCTTTTCTGCGCCGGCCTTTTCCCGCTCCGCCGCGTCAAGCATGGGAAAAGAGAGCACATCGGTGGGGGCGTCAATGCCGCGGTAGCGGAGGTTTAAATCCTGCAGGAAGGCGTCATCCGCCAGGACCACGGCCACTTCGCCGTGTTCCAGGCCATGCTCGGCTAGCAGGAGGCGCCCCGCCGCCGCCAGCTTCCTCTGCAGGGCCTGCGGCGGCGGATCGATGCCGCTCCAGTGCACGGAGACGCTCACCGGGCCACATTCCTTTCCAGCTCCGCCCGCAAATCCTTTTCCGGGTATTCCACGCGGGCGTGGTAGATTCCCGCCATGATCCTCACAAAGGCATCCCCAATGCGATCCAGTTCCTTCAGGGTGAGATCGCACTCGTCCATCTGGCCGCTGTTCAGCTTCTCCTTGATAATCCGCCTGATGAGAGCCTCCACGCGGCTGCTGACGGGATTGGAGAGGGCGCGCACCCCGGCCTCAATGGAATCGGCCAGCATGATGATGGCCGCCTCCTTGGTCTGGGGCAGCGGTCCCTCGTAGCTGAACTTCTCCTCGGAAACCTGGTCCTCTTCGCTGCAGCTTTCCAGCGCCTTCTGGTAAAAGTAGTAGATTAAGCTTGTTCCGTGATGCTGCCTGATGATGTCCTCGATCACCGCCGGCAGCCGGTACTTGCGGGCCAGTTCCACGCCGTCCTTGACATGAAGGCGAATGATCATGGCGCTCAGGTTGGGCGAGAGCCTGTCATGGGGATTTTGCCCTGAAAGCTGGTTCTCGGCAAAAAAATAGGGGCGCTTCAGCTTGCCGATATCGTGATAATAAGCGCCGATCCGGGTAAGCAGGGGGTCGGCGTTCACCGCCTCGGCCGCGGCCTCGGCCAGGTTGCAGACCATCATGCTGTGGTAGTAAGTGCCGGGCGCCTTGGTCTGGAGCTGCCGCAGCAGGGGGTGATTGGGATTGGAAAGCTCCAGCAGGGTGATGGAGGTGGTTACCCCGAAGGCGCTTTCCAGGTAGGGAAGCACCCCGATGGCAATAATGGAGGAGAGCAGGCCGCTGCCGCCGCCGGCAGCCAGGGCATAGCCGAGCTCCTTGATGACCCCGCTCTCCAGGCTGAAATTGCCCCAGAAAAGAAACTGCGCCAGGATCGTGGCCATGTTGGCCCCGGCAACGTAAAGGCCCGCCTTGGCCAGGTCGCCGCGCTGGTTGACGCGGGAAACGGCATAAACCGCCGCCAGGCCGCCGGTAAGGGCCACGGGCACGTAGCTGAGTTCGCCCCCGGTGACAAAGCCCACCAGCAGGGCAAATACAAGGGTCATCAGCACGGCCAGGTGATAGCCGAATATAACGGTGATGAGGATCACTCCCATGGCCACGGGGATGAGGTAGCCCGAGAAGTAAGCGGCCAGGACGATGGCCAGCAGGTTCAGGATGGCTACCAGCCCCAGAAGCAGCAGCATTTTGGGGTTTGTATAAACATTATGAACATATTTATACAGGTATATGCTCACCAGGACAAATACTATTGCCAAAAGGACAAATAGTCCCATCATTCCGGGATAATCGGCATGCTTGCCCCTAAGCAGGCCCAGGCTTTCCAGCTGGGCGATGTGCTTCTCGGTGACCAGCTCTCCCTCGCTGATGATGAGGGTATTGCGCTGGATGATCACCGGCACCACGGCTTTGCGGGCCGCTTCGCGGTTGCGCTCGGTGGCGGCGTGGTTGGCAATCATGTTCGGCTTCAGCAGGGGACGAGCCAGCGCTTCGGCCACCTGCTTCAGCTCGGGGCTGAAGGGGAAGAGGGCGATCTCGCGGTTCACCTGACGCCGCGCCGTCTCCACACCGTTGACCTTGATCCCCTGCTGGAAGACCTCTTTCAGCAAGGAGATAAGGCGGCTCTCCAGCTCCTCAATGATGCTTTTCTCCCCCAGGAGCGCCCTAACCGAGGACACGGGAATCTCTTCACCAAGCAGCTCCTTGATGGCGTTCACTTTCTCGTCGGTGGAGCTGTCCGCGTCATCCCGTATCTCGGTTACCCGGTCAAAGAAGTCCTCTATCGACGCCACGGCCTCGGTTTCCACTTCAGGCTTATAATCAAACACCTCCGGGACGGCCTCGGCTGCGGCCCGGCGCAGCTGCTCCGTGGTGTATTCATCCACAACTTCCCGGGGGGCATAGATGGTCTTGGGACTGGGACGCCCCAGCTCCACGTAAATCCTGGCGGGCATGGAGGCCAGAACCAGGACCAGGTAAAAGACAACGAATATAACCGCCGCCAGCACCAGCCTCTGGGTGCGCTCATCCCACTTGGAAGGAAAATAGCCTTCAATTACTTTTATCCGGGAACTCAGTTTCATGGCTTTTCACCTTGCCGGCTTCGTATCGTTCATAGGCCTTGATGATGTTTTGCACTAGGGGGTGCCTGACCACATCCTTCTCCGTGAGGTAAACGAGGCCAATCCCTTCTATGCCGGCCAGGATGCGGGAGGCCTCGGCCAGGCCTGATTCGCGATCGCGGGGAAGGTCAACCTGGGTGATGTCTCCCGTAACCACCGCCTTTGAGCCGAAGCCGAGGCGGGTGAGAAACATTTTCATCTGCTCGCTGGTCGTGTTCTGCCCCTCGTCGAGAATAACAAAGGAATCATCAAGAGTGCGCCCCCTCATGTATGCCAGGGGCGCCACCTCAATTATACCCCGTTCGCGGTATTTTTGAAAGAGTTCTACGCCCAGGAGATCGTAGAGCCCGTCGTAGAGCGGCCTCAGGTAGGGGTCGACCTTCTCCTGGAAGTCCCCGGGCAGGAAGCCGAGGCGCTCTCCCGCTTCCACGGCGGGACGGGTGAGGATGAGCCGCTGCACCTGCTTCTTCTTCAGGCTTTCGATGGCCATGGCCAGGGCGAGGTAGGTCTTGCCCGTTCCCGCCGGCCCGATGCAGAGAACAATGTCGTTCTGGCGCATTGCTCCTAGGTAGCGCTTCTGGCCCACGGTCTTGGGGCGAATCTGCTTGCCGCGGGGGGTGACCAGGATCAGCTCGTTGAACAGCTCGTGCAGGCTGTCCACCTCTCCCTCGCGCGTCAGCTTGAGGGCATACTCGAATTCCCGGCTCGACAGAAAATGGCCCCGGCGGACAGAGCGCAGCAACTCCTGAAACATCTGGTAGAGCGGCTCCACCTCTTCCTCCGGGCCCTCGATAACCAGTTCGAAATCCCTTGGCAGCAGGCGGACGCGGAAATTGTCTTCGATGAGGTCAAAGTAGCGGTCGTTCTTTCCAAAGAGCTGCAGCGATTCCTCGCTGCTTTCCAGGACGATGGTGCGGCTCACTTCTTTTCCTGCCAAAGGCATCCCAACCTCTCCAGAAAAAATCAAGGACGGCGCAGCTTCACCATCCCGATCCCTTCTCTTGTTTCGCCCACAACGCGGATCCAGTCGGTACCGTTTTCGCTGTACTCCTGCTCATATAGACGCTCAATGGCCACCCCTTTCGGCAGCTGGGCCTGCAGCCTCTGCCTGGCCTCCTGCCGCGCCGCCTTCAGCGCCTCATCGCGGGAAAAGGTTTTCTGGATGATGCGCTGCTCCAGATATGTAAGAGTTACTAGTTCGACAGGAAAAGAAAAACTCCTCCATCGCCAGCTGAAAACGCGAGCCTCCTGCCGGGCGGAGGGGTAGGGATTCTGCGCCGGCCCCCACAGCCGCCACTGCTTATCCTGCCAGCGGAGGTAGACGCTTTTCTGCGAGGCGCCGGTCAGCTCCCGGGAAAGCTGCCGCAGCTTCAGCGGCACCCGGACCTCGTACCAGATCCTGGCCTCCACCTCTCCCCGCGCCCGCACCTCCTTCACCGGCGCCGTCTCGCCGGGTTCCAGGAAGCCCTCCTCGATGGGGACAACCCCCTCAATGAGCAGATCGCCCTTGGAAACGGTATCGCCCACCTTGACTACGGCCCGGCCCTCGATGACGAGAACCCTTTCGACGAGGCCGTCCTTGGCGGCGACGATGTCGGCGGGGCGCTGGTCCACGGTGAGCTCGGGAAGGTGCTCCGCGATTTCAATTTCCAGCACGGTGCCGTAAAAGCGCAGCCCGGCCCAGGCAATGTCCTTGTGGCGGCGGGGCAGCTCCTCTTCCAGCTCGGAGAGGTTCAGCTTCCACTTCCAGGCTCCGGGGCGGATCCCCAGCTGCTCGGCCAGGGCCAGGATCTCCGCCTCGCCAAGGTGCCTGTTTCCGGTGACGCGGACCTCCCAGACCAGGGAAGTGGCCAGGTAAAGGGCGGCCACGAAAAAAAGCGCCCCCGCCACCAGCCCCCAGCGGCGGCGCAGCCGGTAGATGACAAAAGGAAGGCCCACCTTGCGGCGAATGCGCAGGCGGCAGCGCGCCTTCCGGAGAAGGGGGCGCAGCGCCCGGAATGAGGCCAGGCTCACGGAAAGGCGGGCTTCGTTTTTCTGCTTCTGCAGATCCCAGAAGCCGATCCCCCGCGACACGGCCAGGTTAAGCAGCCTCTCCACGCCCCGGCCCTGCAGGGAAATGACCACAAAGCCGCGTAAAAATCTCCACCATCTTATTATAAACACCGGCCTCTCCTCCTATACCGCGGGCTAAGTGTCGTAGGAGAGACCTTCGATCGTTCCCTTGATGAGAAGCTCTTCTTCAAGGAGGTTTTTGATCTGGAGCCGCTCCCCCCGGACGATGAGTTCGCCGTTCTTGACGGAGAGGCGAACCTGGTTTTCATCGTAGGCGATGACGCCGCGGTGATTTTCAATGTACAGCTGCACGTTGCCCACCAGGGTCACGCGGGGGAGGTCGAGAAGCACCTCCTGGGGGAGCTCGAAAAGATCGGCCACAATCTCTTTAAAGCTGCCTTTTTTCCTTCTCTGGGACATGCTCCGGGCATCTCCTTCGCAAAACATAATGGGGCGGTATTTAAATTTATGCGCCGCCCCAGAAAAATACAACCCGGCTCCGGGCGCGCACCGCCCGGCCGGGAGGATTAACGGCTGCCTTTATGGCTTCACGGAGAACGGCTTGCGCCGGCGCCAGTCGCGCAGGGCGATGCCGGAGCTTCATGGAGCTTCATGGGGAGCACCGCTGCAGCCTGGCCATGACCTCCTCCTTGAAGCGCTCGAGGCGCCGGAGGATGAATTCTTCCGGGGAAAGACCGCCGTCAAGCAGCGCGGTCATATCCATGCCGTAGATGGCCGCCTCCATGGCCCCGGGGGAATGCGATTCCCAGAAGACAGCATTGGCCCGGCGCCGCCCCAGCGCGCCCAGGTCGTATCTTTTCCCACCGCTTACCTGCGAATCAAAGAGGCCCAGCAGCGCCATGGCGATGTTTGGGCATGCCGAGGCGTCAAAGACTACCTTTTCGTCGTCGCAGAGCCAGTCCAGGCTGCGCCAAACCTCGGTGCCATAAAGCTTCCGGGGGCGCAGCGACGGGTCAATGTCCCTCAGGGCTGCAATGGTCCGGAGGGCAACGGCCACATGGGTGTCATGCTTGTCCGCCAGGTTGTGCGTGTAGACTACCTGTGGACTGCAGGCCAGGATGATCTCCTTTATGGCCGCGGTTATCTCCGCCTTCCCGCCGCTTTTCACCTCGCTGCTGGTGCAGCCCAGCTGGATCTGTGCCGCATACCTGCCGATGCACGCCGCCTGCTTCTGCTCTTCGGCGCGGATTTGGCGCATCTCTTCATCTGTATAGCGCTCGTAGGCGCCGCTCCTGGGCGAACCCGCCCCGTCGGTTACGACGAGGCTGGTAAACCACTTGCTGTCGCTGTAGAAGCACTCGGCAATGGCGTGGTAGGCCATGATCTCCGTATCGTCCTGGTGCGCGGCGATGCATAAAACCGTGGTGCGCTTCAAGGCCGCCTCCAGCGGCGTCCCGTCGGGCACAAAGATTTGTCCCTTTCCGTTGGCCAGCTTCACCTTCATCCCGCCCTTTCCTTTCAACTGCACCGGGGCTGCAGTGACCGGCATCCTGATTCCAACCAGATCCGCAGGGACAGCAGCCCCCTTCTTCATGCAGCCGCCCCATTGGGGAAGCCGCCTGAGAAGAGCATACCACAGCTGCAGGCACAGCCCCAATAGGAAAAACTTTTTCCGTCCATCCTTTGGGGAGCCGCTTGCCGGTGGCATCTTCCGCT
>JAAZIN010000127.1 GCA_012800855.1 Bacillota bacterium | reverse complement strand
GCGGCCTTGCTCCATCTTGACATAATTATCATATAGGGTTAAAATAGGCTCGTAGTGTAGGCCCAAACGGGCGCTTTTATAATATAAATTATAAATCGGATTATTTCCAAGTTCCGGTTTAAAAGAGAAGATTAATGGTGCTTTCAGGGAGCGCTGCCATAGATTTTCTGGATATAAAGTGCCTGCACGACTAAAGGTGTACTGCCTTTGTGCCAATCTTTCTCTTTTAAGCTGTGTTCGGAACACAGCTTTTTTCGTTTAACTCTACAGGGAAATGGAGGTGGAAATAGATGACGGAGTACATCCTTGTCGCCGTAGTTGCATTGTGTCTCGGCGTAATCGCCGGTTATTTTATTCGTAAATTGCTTGCCGAGGCGAAGATTGCCTCCGCCGAAGCGGCAGCGAAAAAAATAATCGAGGAGGCGAAACAGGAAGCCAGCGCCATAAAGCGCGAGAAGTACCTGGAAGCAAAAGAGGAAGCCCACCGGCTGAGAAACGAGATCGAGCGGGAAAGCCGCGAGCGGCGCAACGAACTGCAGCGCTTTGAGCGGCGGCTGATGCAGCGAGAAGAAGCCTTGGACCGCAAGGCCAACTCCATCGAACGCAAGGAGGAAGACCTGAGGCGCAAAGAAGAAGAGAACCGGCGCTTCAAGGAGAAGCTGGAGCAGCTTTACAAGCAGCAGGTGGCCGAGCTGGAGCGCATCTCCAACATGTCTATGGAGGAAGCGAAGGAGACCATTTTGCAGAAAGCCCGGGACGAAGTCTCGCACGAGATGGCCTTGATGATTAACGAGGTGGAAAGCAAGGCCCGCGACGAGGCCGCCCGGAGAGCCCGCGAGATCATTACCTTGGCCATTCAGCGTTGTGCGGCGGATCACGCTTCCGAGGCCACGGTTTCGGTGGTCACGCTGCCCAACGATGAAATGAAGGGGCGCATCATCGGGCGTGAAGGGCGCAACATCAGGGCGCTGGAAACCCTTACCGGCATAGACCTGATCATTGACGATACTCCCGAGGCGGTGATTCTTTCCGGCTTCGATCCCATCCGGCGGGAAATTGCCAGGCTGGCCCTGGAGAAGCTCATCAGCGACGGCCGCATTCACCCTGCCCGGATTGAAGAGGTCGTGGAGAAGACGCGTAAAGAGGTGGAAGCCCAGATCCGGGAAGAAGGGGAGCGGGCTACCTTTGAGACGGGAGTGCACGGGCTGCATCCAGAGCTGGTAATGCTGCTGGGGAAGCTTCGCTACCGCACCTCGTACGGCCAGAACGTGCTCCAGCATTCCATCGAGGTGTCCCACCTTGCGGGGATGATGGCGGCAGAACTGGGCCTGGATGTGGCTTTTGCCAAGCGCGCGGGCTTGCTGCATGATATCGGCAAGGCCGCAGACCATGATACCGAAGGTTCGCACGTGGTTACCGGCGCTGAGCTGGTGAAGAAATTCAAGGAGTCGCCGGAGATAGTTAATGCCGTGGCGGCGCACCACGGCGACGTTGACTTTAAGACCCTTGAGGCGGTACTGGTGCAGGCCGCCGATGCCATTTCCGCCTCCCGACCGGGAGCGAGGCGTGAAACCCTGGAAGCTTACATCAAGCGGCTGGAGAAGCTGGAAGAGATTGCCGACTCCTTTGACGGGGTCGACAAGGCCTATGCCATTCATGCCGGACGTGAAATCCGCATCATGGTCAAGCCGGACCGGGTTGATGACCTGAAATCGATCCAGCTGGCCCGGGACATTGTCAAGAAGATTGAAAGCGAGCTGGAATACCCGGGACAGATCAAGGTCAATGTCATCCGGGAGACCAGGGCCATCGAGTACGCCAAATAATACCATATTTACCGGAAAATTTTATGTGCCCGGCAAGGGCACTTTTTTTATTTGGGCAGGATTTTTTCCCGGCCCTATGGAATAGTAACATCTATGACATGGGAGGGGGATCAGCTGTCCATGGAAGAACAGCGGGAAAAATCATACCACGTAAACATGCTCGTCAACCTGCTGCTTAAATATCCGGAAATATATACCATTACCTTTAACATTCCCGCCTCCTCCTGCCGCCTCTCTTACATGGTCAAGGGCCAAATCGGCCAGGATGAATGCCGGGAG
This sequence comes from Bacillota bacterium, assembly GCA_012800855.1. Lineage (GTDB taxonomy): Bacteria > Bacillota > Dethiobacteria > DTU022 > DTU022 > JAAZIN01. Next base: position 5,594 of record JAAZIN010000127.1, on the reverse strand, counting down.
CTGCAGCAAAAGCTGCAGGAATACCTGGAGGCTTTTTATTTTTTTAGCCGCGGGGAAGAACCCTGCCGCTTCAAGCTGCTCCGGAACAGCTATCCAGGGCTGACCCAGATCCAGCTCTGCATTCGCGGCCAATTTCCCCTCGATGGGGTCATCAGCCTCTTCACCCATGTTGTTCGCGAGCACTTCAGCAACGGCCTGATCACCGAGTTCCGCCGGGAGTGCGAGGCATCCTTCCTGGCAGGTGAACTTTCAGATCAATCCACGCCCGCAGTTCCCAACCGCAAGGTCAACCGCCTCTTTGCCTTCCGTGAAGCGGGCCGGGTTTACGTGTTCGACAAATAATTCAATTTTTTTTAACAAAATGTGCTTGACTCTTTAGAAATGTCTTGCACAATTCTTTTTTTAGTGGCATACTGATAATGGAGCGGTCTGAAATAACAATGATTTAGGATTACCATTAAGAATTAAAAAGTTCACATTATTCTGGAAGGATATTTTGTTTTCTAAGAGAAATATAACATAAAGCAAATCCCCTTTAAGGAGGTACCTACTGGTTAAATGGAAGTATTAAAGGTTTCAGCAAAGTCCAATCCTAATTCTGTGGCCGGTGCATTGGCGGGAGTGCTGCGTGAACGGGGAAGCGCTGAAATACAAACCATCGGCGCCGGCGCTCTGAACCAGGCCGTAAAGGCGGTGGCCATTGCCAGGGGATTTGTCGCCCCGGGCGGCATCGATTTAATTTGTATTCCCGCGTTTACAGATATTCAGATTGACGGGGAAGAAAGAACGGCGATTAAGTTGATCGTTGAGCCGCGCTAAATTTTAAGCAGCCCTATTCTGGCCGACACCCTTCTGCCGGGGGTGTTTTTTTGTGCCCAGATGATGTACAATATACGCATGTCCGCGGTAAATTTTAGGATTGCCGACTGCCACTGCGATACCATCAGCCTGCTGGGGAAGAAAGAATATCATTTCGGCCGCCGCAACGCCGCCGGCCACATTGACCTGCCCCGCCTTATTGAAGGAGGGGTTGGCCTGCAGTTTTTTGCCATCTGCACCGCGCCGTACACGCAGCATGGACACGCGCGCGCCGCTCTGGAACAGGTCAGCCGCTACCGCCGCTGCCTTGAGGAGAACGGGCCGCGCCTGGCAAGCCTGGAAAGGGCCGGCGATCTGGCGGCGCTGGAGGAAGGAAAAATCGGCGCCCTTCTGGCACTCGAAGGAGCGGAACCCCTTGAAGGCAGCCTGGAGCTGCTGGATATCTTTTACCGCTTGGGCGTGCGCGCCCTTTCCCTTACCTGGAACCATCGCAACCTCTATGCCGACGGAGTGGGGGAGGAGACCGCGGGCGGCGGCCTCACCCGCGCCGGCCGCCGTCTGGTGCGGGAGCTTTCCCGCAAGGGTATCATCCTCGACCTGGCCCACCTTGCCACGCGCTCTTTTTATGAAGCCCTGGAGCTGGCCGAGAGGCCGCCGCTGGTTACCCATGCCAATTCCCGGCGGCTCTGCGATCACCCGCGCAACCTTACCGACGAACAGCTCAAGGAGCTGGCCGCAAAGGGCGGGGTCATTGGGCTAAGCCTCTATCCTACTTTTATCTCCGGCGGCGCGGAGGCGGGTCTGGAGCAGCTGCTGGATCATTTTGTGCACATTGCCGGGCTCATCGGGGTGGAACACCTTGCCTTCGGCTCCGACTTTGACGGCATCGAGGCCACTGTTAATGAAATCAAGGATGCTTCGCAGTACGGCCTGCTTCCCCAAGCGCTCTGCCGGCAGGGTTTTCATCCCCGCGAGGTGGAACAGATGGCCTGGGGGAACGTGTGCCGGATAGTGAGGGCAAACCTGGGAGGTGAAGCCCAATGAGCCGCGGGAAGGAACATCTTCCGGTGGACCTGCACCTGCACAGCACCGCCTCCGACGGCTCGCTCACCCCGACGCAGCTCATCGCCCGGGCTGCAGAATTAGGGCTGGCTGGGGTGGCGCTGACGGATCACGATACGCTGGAGGGAATTGATGAAGCCCTCGCCGCCGGCAGGAGCCACGGGCTGGAGGTTCTTCCCGGGGTGGAGCTCAGCGCTTCTGACGGAGAGAATAAGATTCACCTGCTGGGATACGATCCCCTTTTTCCCGAGAAGATAAGCGCCGTTCTTGAAGAGCGGCGCCGCGAACGCTACCGGCGCATGGAGAAGATGCTCCTGCGCCTGCGTAGCCTTGGCTTCCATATTGGCAGCGAAGAGGTGGCCGCCGAGGCGGGAGGGGCTGCTCCCGGGCGGCTGCACCTGGCCCGGGTAATGGTGCGGCGGGGCTTTGTTCCCACCGTGGAAAAGGCTTTTTCGTTATACCTGGCCCAGGGCCGCCCCGCTTATGTCCCACGCAATGGCCTTGATCCGGCAAAAGCCATTGCCCTGCTGCACCGAGCCGGAGCTGTCCCGGTGGTGGCCCATCCCGGAGCGTCGGGGCGCAAGTTCATCCGGCAGCTTGTGGCCCTGGGCTTGCGTGGCATCGAGGTGTACCATCCCGATCACAACCCCGAAATGGTCCGCTACTATCGCCTCCTGGCACAGAAACTGGGCCTGCTGGTGACGGGGGGCTCCGATTATCACGGCGACCGTGACTACCGCGCCGGCAGCCTGGGAAGCATCACCGTGCCCTACATCTGCCTGGTCGCCATCAAAAAGACGCCCCGCGGCGCAAGCATTTACAGTCCTCAAACGGGGCAGAATGAAATGTGGGAATAAAAGCTGCCCTGTCCGGAGATTGCCAAGATGGCGGAAAAGATGATGATGCTTCTGGACCTGTCGGCGGTTAAGCTGATCCTCATGGCCTCTTGCGGGCTCATGCTTCTTTGGGGCCGCCTTTTTTCTTACCTGCCGGCCACAGAAAAGGAGCCACCCGCCGGGGAACGAGGCGGCGAGGTCCTGCCGGCACCGCTTGCGGCGGCCATTGCCGCGGCGGCCCACTGCTGCAGGAACTTGCCCGCCGCCTCCGCTAACCGCAGCGCGAAGGGCGGAAAGAAGGGATATCTGGCAAGGCGGCCGGCGGGTTCACGATGGCTGGCCGCCGCCCGCAGAGAGCTTCTGGCAGAGAGGGCGCGCCTGGAATTTTTAAGGGGGGGACGCATTGGAGAAATATAGATACCGGGTCACCGTAGACGGGCGGATTTTCGACGTGACCGTGGAAGAGCTAGCCGCTTTCCCTTCAATGCAGGAGAAGGGCATCGCCTGTCACCAAGAAGAACTCCCGTCGTCCCAACTTCCGCCTGACTTACTTTCAATCGGCGCTTGGGTGGACGTGGAGGCGCCCATGCCCGGCTCCATCGTCGAGCTGGCGGTGAAAAAAGGCGACGTGGTGAAAGCGGGAGATGTTCTCCTCATCCTGGAAGCGATGAAGATGGAAAATGAAATCACCGCTCCCCAGGGGGGGAGGGTGCAGGAAATCCTTGTTCAAGCCGGGGACACCGTTGCCGCCGGCGACATTCTCCTTCGCCTTGTCTCCTAGAAGAATTCTCCCGGCATCGGCTCCAAAGGGGTCTGCGCCGTGCCTGCCATGTCCTTCCTGTATCCTGCGGCCGTGATGATGATCGACTCCGCCGCGGCGGCAGAAAAAACGCGGAGCCTCACAAGGAGCTCTGGTCATGGCAACGCCGGTTGCCGCTAACACCTGGCCTTGTGAGGCTCCAATCCTATTATCCCTTTTTTCCGCTTAATATATACATCCCCAAAAAAAATTGAATAACTTTCTCCCCCCCGATCATATGCATAAGCAAAGGTCATCGCGGGGGTCAGGCCTTGAGCATAAAAGAGCGGTTGTCCGGCCTCTTGCGGCGCAAGGTGCTTTTAGCCCTCCTCGCGCCCCTCCTGATACTGCTTCTTCTAGCTGCGGCGATAGGAATAGACTACTGGCGCTTCTGCGGCAAAATCTACCCGGGCGTTTATGTAAACGGGATTTCTCTTGGCGGCCTGAGCCTGGAGGAAGCCGAGGCCAGGTTGAAAGCGGAGCTCTGGTCAAGGGAGGAGCTCAAGCTTTCCGGGGTGGAAGGGAAAGAGATGACCCTATCCCTGGCGGAACTGGGCATATCCTGGGACAGGGAGGCGACTATGGCCCTGATCCGTGGCGCCGGAACAGGGCGCCAGGGCTATGGCGGCAGGCTGCTACGGCTCTGGAGCCGCTCCTCCCTGCATCTGGAGGGAATATTGAAGGTGGAGGAGGCGAAGTTAAACCAGTTCCTCTCCCACCTGGCCAGGCAGGTGGCGAAGGAGCCCCGGAACGCCAGGTTTATCGTCCAGGGGGCGGAGGTGGCCATTGAAGAGGAGAAAGACGGTCAATACCTGCCGGTGGGGCTGCTGCGAAGAAGGCTGCTTGAGGCGGTGGCCGGCGGCCAGGAGGAGGTGAAGCTTCCGCTTGCCCAAAAGAAGGCCGGGCTAACCGCAGCCGATCTGGCTGGCTACGGCGTCGACAAAGTCATGGTCTCCTTCTCTACCCAGGTATCATCGGCCATTCCCAACCGCGTCCACAATATCGCCCTGGGCGCAGCCGCCATCAACGGCACTCTCCTGGCTCCCGGCGAGATTTTTTCCTTTGAAAGAATTGTGGGGGAGCCAACACGGGAAAAAGGCTACCGCGAGGCGCCGGTCATCGTGGGGGGCAGGCTCGTGCCCGGCCTGGGAGGGGGGCTCTGCCAGGTCTCCTCCACGCTTTATAACGCCGCCCTTCTGGCCAACCTAAAGATCGTGGAGCGGTATAATCACAGCCTGACCATCGGCTATCTGCCCGTGGGCAGGGATGCCTCCATCTCCATTGGTTCCGCCGATTTGAAATTTAAAAACAGCCGCAAGCATCATCTTCTCATCGGGGCGGAGCTGAAGGATGGCCGACTGACCGTACGCTTCTTTGGCCCGCCCATGGAGGAGCGGGTAGAGCTAGTGACGACCGATCTGGTGCGAGTGGATCCGCCGGTTCACTATGAAAAGAGCCCGAACCTGCCCCCTGGGGAAAAAGAGCTGGTGGAGAAGGGGAAGGCGGGCTACTATGTAAAAACCTGGCGGATAGTCTACAGGGGCGGCCAGGAAGTTTCCCGCGAGCTGCTCAGCCATGACTACTACCGCCCTGTCCCCACCCTTTACCGGGTCGGCAGCGGCGGCTCATGACGGCAGGCGGCCCGGGCGGCGTATGCCGCAGCTGGCGCCGGCGCACACTATAGCTGACAGCATCTCGGATATGGAGGCGATGTGCATGGATCCCCGTCAAAAAGTGGAAAGATGCATTGACCGCGTTCGCCATTCGGCAGACGAGTTAAGGGCCGCCGCGCAGGAAACCGAGAACAGCCAGGCCCGCAACGCCTTTATCGCCTCGGCCCAGAAACTTGAAGAATGCATCCAGCAGTGCCAGATGGCCTTGAACCAGTTCAAGTAGAGACCGGAGTTCGGGAAACGGGCCAAGGATAGCCACCCTGGGCAAAGCGAAGGGATGGCCAAGCTGGGCCGGCTATAGCCCACACGTGCCCGGGCACCAAAATGGGACAGGCAGGTACGTCCCTGTTGTCCCAAATCGCCTCGCCTATCCCCGCCGCAAGAAAGTGGGACAAACAGGCGCAT
>JAAZIN010000126.1 GCA_012800855.1 Bacillota bacterium | reverse complement strand
TGGGGCCATGCCACCGGCCCAACTTCTGAGCGCAATCCCGGAGGTCAGGGAGATGCCGTTGAAGGCGATGTCAACTTTCTGCCATGGTATGTTGACGAGGCTATGACTCAGCTCAGTACCACCGAGATAGATTGCGTTGATTCTGGTGACACGGAGCTTGAATTTGTAAACTCCGGAGTTACCATGGAGATTGAAACAGATGAGAAGGAAGGCTATGTTTCTGTTACTCGCTACAGCTATGACGACAGAAGTGCTCCTGAAGGCATGATCCCGGCGGGGATTTACCTGCGCATAGAGCGCAGCGATAACCTGGCCGGTGCTCCGGTGCGGATGGAAATTTCATACGATCCGGATGAGCTGACCGAGGGGGTCGCGGAAGACGACCTCAGGCTCTACCGCTACAACCCGGAAAAGGAGCAGTGGGAGCTTATTACCAGCCAGGGCATCGACAAGGATAAGAAGATCCTCTGGGCCAAACTGGACGAATTCAGCGAGTTCGGTATCTTTGCTGCTGCTCCCGAAGAGCCTGTAGTCGAGGAGCCGGAAGAAGAAGAGCCTGGCGGGGATACGCCGCGCACTTCCGGCGGACTGCTATATTCCTTCCTCCTGGGCCTCTTCCTGGTCCTGGCCGGCTTCCTCCTTATCCGGAAAGAGGGAGTGCAGGGTAGATAAAGCAGTTTTCGCCTGAGCATTTCTTTGCCGGCACATCATCCAGGCTGGGGAAATTGCTGATGCCCCCAGCCTTTTTAATCCTCTTCGGATTTGTATCAACCGTTTGACCATGGTCAGAGGATGGTGATCCAGCCATAAAATGGTTCTATGTAAGAGAGCACCCGAGTCTGATCTTTTACACTAATAAATGCTACATTTGCATTATTTTGTTTATAATGGTAGGAGTTGCAAAACTTATGTAGAATACATAGTTATGGTTAGATTAAAATATGTAGGTTTTAGCATAAGATTCTGTTAAAAGTGTAATTCAGGAGGCGGTAGCACTTATTATTTAAGATAAGACACAAGTAGATGTTTTTTAACTGATGCAAAAAGTTTCTTAAGAATAAATGACCGAAGAATGATTACGATCAGTATGCCATTTAAGAAACTAACCTGCAATTTTACTCCCTTGACACCTCCCCTACCTTAATAGCTGATAACGGTACTTACGGTGCAGTCTACAGCAGTAGTACGTTACTGGCGGCCCAAAGCGGATGCCAGCTTGCTCTCTGCCCGCCGCGAATTGGAACTTCTAAAAAACCGATCGTTGATAAAACCATTTACTGGCAACCTACTTCATGGAGCTGCCACTGTTTGACGAAGAGTTCTCCCTATTCCAGGTGAACTACGTTGTGCAGTGAATGACTTGTATCGACGGGAGATCCTGACTTGTCTTACACTAAACCCTGAACCTTTGGGGAGAGGTGACCCTGTTTGAGTATCGAACTCCGGCCCGTCATGGCCGTCAGCCTCTTCTATATCACCGGCATCGCCCTGGGGCGGCTCTGGCTGGAGGCGCCGCCCTGGGCTGTTCTGCTGTCCGGGCTGCTGCTGGCTGCCGTGCTTTGGGCCCTCTGGAAGAGAGGCCTGGCTTTGTTTGCCGCCTTGCTACTTTTAGCCGCGGCGGCCGCGGGGGCGGCGGCATTTTTCGCGGCCTTTTCCCTGCAGCCTGCCGGCATGGAACTGGCCGATTATGCCGGCCGCCCTCTTTACGTGGAGGGAACCGTTGTCGAGGAGCCGCTGCACTACGGCGATCACAGCGCCTACGTGCTGCAGGTGGAGTCGATACAGCTGCCGGAGGGGTGCCGCTCCGTTTCCGGCAGGCTCCTGGTCAAAATTTACGGCGAGGTGCGGGATTGCTACCGCTTCGGCGAGAAGCTGCGACTGCGCGGCACCATCGTCGAGCCGAAGGGAAGGCGCGTCCCCGGCGGCTTTGATTACGCCTTTTACCTCCGCGCGCAGGGGATCGACGGCCTCATTTATCCCCAGCCGCTCCAGGTCAGCTCGCTGGGCGCGGGCGAGACGTGGCCGCCGGCTGCGGCGGCCGTGGCCCTGCGCCGCCGCATGGTGGCCACAATCGAGGCCCACCTGCCTTCTCCGGCCTCGGAGCTGCTGGCGGGGATCCTCTTTGGCCAGCGCCGCCGCCTGCCGGAAGATATCCAGGAAAACTTCACCGCCAGCGGCACCGGCCACCTGCTGGCCGTATCAGGCCTCCACGTGGGGCTGGTGGCGGCGCTGATCCTGGGGCTGTGGCGCTGTCTTGGCCTGCGGGGAAAGCTGCCCCTTATCCTGGCCCTACTCCTCGTTTTGGGATACGCCTACCTGACGGGAATGCGCCCCTCGGCGCTGCGGGCGGCGGTGATGCTCGCTTTTGCCCTGGGCGCGCTGCTCCTGGAGCGGGACCGAGATCTGCCCACGGCAGTAGCCCTGGCCGCCCTGGCCCCCCTGGTGCTGAATCCCCTGTACCTTTTTAACATCGGCTTCCAGCTCTCCTACACCGCCACCCTGGCCATAATCTACCTGCAGCCGCCCCTGGCCGAAGCGTTGTTAAAGCTGGGGCTGCCCGGCTTTGTCCGCCCCGCCCTGGCGGTGACGCTGGCGTCGCAGCTGGGGGTTCTTCCCCTCTGTGCCTACCATTTCCAGCATGTTCCAGTGGGAGCGCTCTTCTTCAACCTGCTCCTGGTGCCGCTCATGGCCCCGGTGGTGGGGCTGGGCCTGGGCGGCGCCCTGCTGGGATTTGCATGGCCGGCTGCCGCCGCATTCGTCCTGCGCATCTGCGGCCTGCTGCTGCAGCTGGTAATCCTGGTCACCGGGCTGGCCCGCCACCCCTTCTTCTACCGGCCGGTGCAGCCCCCGAGTGAGCCGGGCCTATTTCTCATCTACCTGCTGATGGCCGGCGCCGCTTTTCTTTACTACCGCTTCCGCCGGCAGCGGCAGCGGGCGCAAGAGCTCCCGGAAGCTCCTGGGGCAGAGCCGGACTTGCTGCCGCCAAGGCTCTTCCGGCAGCCGCTCCATGCCCGCAGGCTGCTCCTCTTTGCCGTTCTGGGGGTAGCCCTCCTGCTGGTTTGGGGAAGCATCATGGCGCCGCCCCGCCCCTCCGGGCTGGTGGTTACCTTTCTCGACGTGGGGCAGGGGGCGGCGGCCCTGGTAGAGGCGCCCTGCGGGACGAACATCATTATTGACGGAGGGGGGACGCCTCCTCCCAGGGAGGAGGATCCGGGTCAAAGGGGCGAGATGGTGCTGCTCCCCTTCCTGCGCCGGCAGGGTGTCCGCCGCATTGACCTGGTTGTGGCCAGCCACCCCCACGAGGATCACTTTGGCGGCCTGCTCCCCCTCGTGGAAGAGATTCCCGTAAACACCCTGCTCATTTCCCCCGTAGCCGGTGCCTCACCCTATTACGCTCAGCTCCTGGAGCGGGCGGCGGAGCGGGGGATCTCCATTGAGCGGGCCGGCGCGGGGCGCGCCTGGGGCGCCGCCTCCGGGCTGCGCATGGAAACACTGGGCCCGCCGCCGGAGCTGCTGGAGGGGACCGGCAGCGACCTGAACAACAACTCGCTGGTCCTCAAGGTCAGCTACGGGGCGGTAAGCTTTTTATTCTGCGGCGACATTGAAAACGAGGGCGCCCGGCAGTTGCTCAAGCAGAAGTCAAGACTCAGGGCGGAGGTGCTCCTGGTCCCCCATCACGGCGGTTTTATGGAGCTGCTGCCCGAGCTCCTTGACGCCGTTAAGCCGCGCTATGCCGTCATTTCGGTGGGGCCAAACACCTTTGGCCATCCCCACCCCCATACCCTGGCCGTGCTGGAGAAGGCCGGCACAGAAATCCTGCGCACCGACCTGCACGGCAGCATTATCTTACGGACGGACGGGAGCCGGCTCCGGGTGGAAACCATGCTGGAACCGGTTTCGGCCCGGTAACGCCCTCGCTTTCATTTAACCTGTAGGGGCAAGCTTCCATGCCCGCCCTCCGGGGTGACATCCCCGCCCCCACATCCCCACACCGCTGTGCCGGGCATAGTCGTAGGGGCAGTCTTCCACGCCCGCCCACCGGAACTCGCTTAAAAAGGCAAGTTTGTTTTAAATCCGGGGGATAATATAAGGAGTCCTTCCCTAAAGGGCTTTTTTCCCTTTTTACCACCTTGACGAGATGGAGTGGAGCAGATGCGCATCTTAATGCTTAGCTGGGAGTACCCGCCCCGCGTGATTGGGGGGATGGCCCACGTGGTCTGCGAACTCTCGCGCGCCCTGGTGCGCGAGGGGAATGAAGTGGAAGTGGTGACGGCCATGGAAGAAAACCTGCCCCCGGCGGAGGAAGACGAGGGCGTCATCATCCACCGCGTCTGGCCTTACCACGGTCGCCCGCTGAACTTTTTTGCCTGGGTGCACCAGTTGAACCTGGCCATACTGGAGAAGGGGGTGAGCCTCTCCCTCCGGCGGCGCTTTGACCTCGTCCACGCCCACGACTGGCTCGTGGCCTACGCCGGGCGGGGGCTCAAGCACATTTTTCACATGCCTCTCATCGCCTCCATTCATGCCACGGAATTTGGCCGCAACCAGGGTCTGCATAACGACGAGCAGCGCTATATCGGCGAGGTGGAGTGGTACCTTACCTACGAGGCCTGGCGGGTAATCTGCAACAGCCGCTACATGCGCCAAGAGGTGGAAAGCGTTTTCAACCTGCCGCCGGATAAAATCTCCATTATTCCCAACGGCATCCGCCCGGCGGCCTTCCAGGCTGCCCCCGACCTGGAGGTGCGGCGCAGGTTTGCCGCCCCGGAGGAGAAGATCATCTTTTTCATCGGCCGGCTGGTGCGGGAGAAGGGGGTCCAGGTACTGCTGGAGGCGCTGCCCCTCATCCGGAACCGTTTCCCCGCCGTGCGCGCCGTCATCGCCGGGCAGGGCCCCTACTTCGAAGAGCTGCACCGCCTGGCGCTGAATTTGGGCCTCGATGGCCACGTTGTCTTTGCCGGCTTCATCGACGAGGCCACGCGGAACCAGCTCTACGCCCACGCCGACGTGGCCGTCTTCCCCAGCCTCTACGAGCCCTTCGGCCTGGTGGTGCTGGAAGCCATGGCCGCGGGGACACCGGTGGTGGCAAGCGACACCGGAGGCTTCTCCGAAACGATAATGCATGGCGTCAACGGGCTTAAGGCCGCCGCGGGCAGCGCCGCCGACCTTGCCGAGCAGGTCTGCGCCCTCCTCGGCGATCCCGAGCTGTCCCGCCGCCTGGCCCGCCAGGCCCTGCAGGAGGTGGAGGAGAAGTACTCCTGGCCCGCCATCGCCCGCCAGTACGAAGCCATCTACCAGCAGATTGTCTTTTCCCCCGAGGCAAGGCGCTGGCGACGCGAAGCCGGCCGGCCGGAACCGCTTTTTTCGCAGCGGGAGATGGCCTCTCCATCGCCGGGCTCGCCTCCCCCCCGCTACAGCTAAGGGCTACTTTAAATCCCCCCTGGCCCCCCTTTTTCAAAGGGGGGAATGTCATGGCGCGGGGTCAGGATGACATGTAGGGGTGGGTTTCCACCATGAGTAAAGGAGAAACGCCGGGAGCCCGCTTAACTAACCCCGCCGGGGTGGGGGATACTAATGGTGTGAGCCTGGCGGCAACATTTTACGCGACGAGGTGAGCATTCTTGAAAGCGGTAATCATGGCGGGAGGCGAAGGTTCGCGCCTGCGCCCGTTAACCTGTGACCGGCCTAAGCCCATGGTCCCGGTGATGAACCGGCCGCTGATGGAGTACAGCGTGGAGCTGCTGCAGAAGCACGGCTTCCGCGATATTGCCGTAACCCTGCAGTACCTGCCGGATCAAATAAAGAATCATTTTGGAGACGGCAGCCGCTTTGGGGTCAACCTGCACTATTTCGTGGAGGACGAGCCTCTGGGAACGGCGGGCAGCGTGAAGAACGCCGCCTCCATGCTTGATGAGACCTTCATCGTCATCAGCGGGGATGCGCTCACCGATTTTGATCTCTCCGAGGCGGTGTGTTTTCACCGCGCCCGCGGCGCCGTCGCCACCCTCGTTTTAAAGGCGGTGGAAAATCCCCTGGAGTACGGCGTGGTCATGACCGATCCAGACGGGCGGATTAACCGCTTCCTGGAGAAGCCCGGCTGGGGCGAGGTCTTCAGCGACACGGTTAATACGGGCATTTACATCCTCGAGCCCGAGGTCCTCAGCCTGGTGGAGCCGGGCCGCATGGTGGATTTCAGCAAGGATATCTTCCCCCGCCTGCTGGAGATGAAGGAGCCGCTTTTCGGCTGCGTGCTGGAGGGCTTCTGGTGTGATATCGGCGACCTGCGGGAATACCTGCGGGCGCACCGCGAGGTTCTCGCCGGGCGGGTGGGGATAAAGCTGAAGGGAGCCAGGCACGAGCGGGGGATCTGGATCGAGGAGGGGGCCTCCATTCACCCCCGCGCGCTGCTCCAGGGACCACTCTACATCGGATCAGGCTGCCTCATTGACGCGGGGGCCCGCATCGGTGAAGGCACGGTCCTGGGTTCCCATACCCGGGTGGAGGAGAGGGCCTCGGTGAAAAGAGGGCTCACCTGGGAGGGGGCCTGCATCGGCAAAGGTGCCGCCCTGCGCGGGGGGATACTCTGCAGCTCCGTACAGCTGGGCCGCCGTGCCGCCGTCTACGAGGAGGCGGTGGTGGGGGACGGCAGTCTCATCCAGGAGGGCGCGGTGATCAAGCCTGGGGTCAAGGTGTGGCCGGAAAAAGTTGTGGAAAGCGGCGTGGTCCTGCACGAGAGCCTCATCTGGGGGGCGAAGGCCGCGCGCACTCTCTTTGGCCGCCACGGCATCCAGGGGGAGATAAACCGCGATATTACCCCGGAAATGGCGGTCCGGCTGGGCGCGGTCTACGGCTCCATCCTGCGCGGGCCGGTCCTGGTGAGCGACGACGGCGGCAAGCCCGCGGCGGCCCTACGCAATGCCTTTATTTCCGGGCTGCTCTCGGCGGGGGCATCCGTTTTTGACGGCGGCGAACTGCTCATCCCCATGGCGCGGCGCGCGGCCACTTACCTGAAGGCGCGCGGGGGGGTGCATATCTCGTGCCCTGCCGGCGAGAAAGACGGGGTTTTGCTCACCTTTTTTGATGAAGAGGGGCTGCCCCTGGCGCGGAGCCTGGAGCGCAAAATGGAACAGCTTTATTTCCGCGAGGATTTCCCGCGGGCTTCCGGCGAGGCCATGGGAGAGCTGCTGCCCCTTTCCAACCTGGAAGATATTTACCGCGCCGAGCTGCTGCGCCATGTTTCCCCCGGCAAGCTGGCCCGGGCGGGACTGCGGGTGGTGCTGGGCAGCCCCACGCCCTACCTGCGCCGCTTTCTCGTTCCGCTGCTGCAGCAGCTGCACTGCACCGTGATCACGGTAAATTCCCCCGCGGCTTCCGCGGATGGCTGCGGCGGCCTGGACAACTTGCCGGCCTGCCGCCATAGCGAGCTGGCGGCGGCGGTGCGCCGGAACAGCGCCACCCTCGGGGCCATGATCACGCCGGGCGGCGACAGGGCCGTCATATTTGATGAACGGGGCAGGGCCGTGCGGGGCGAGCTCTATACCGCCCTTGTCTCGCTGCTGGTGTTCCGGGAGCGGCGCGGCAGCACCGTGGCCGTGCCGGTGCACGCCTCGCAGGTCGTGGAGAAGCTGGCGGAGCGCTACCAGGGGCGGGTGCTGCGGACCAGGGCCATGCCGCGCGATCTCATGGAGCTGGCGGAGAAGCAGGAGCGGCAGGCCGCTTTCCAGGCCGGGCGCAGCCTCTCCGCGGTGCTCTCTTTTGACGGCGTGGCTGTCCTGGTCTACCTCCTAGACCTGCTGGCCGACCAGGACCTCACCCTGGGAGGGCTCCTTGCCGAAATACCGGCCATTAAAATCCGGGAGCGGGAGATACCCTGTCCCTGGACGCTGAAGGGGCGGGTAATGCGCCGCCTCATCCAGGAAACGGCGGGCAGCCGGAGGGAGATGATTGACGGCTTAAAGATCTACCATCCCCAGGGGTGGACTCTGGTGCTTCCCGATCCGGAGAAGCCCTCCTACCGCGTTTACAGCGAAGCCTTCTCCGAGGAGTTTTCAGATTCGCTGGCCGAGTTTTACATCCGGAAAATAGATGAACTCCAGCGGGAGCCCTGAAAAAATGTCCCCCGCCCGCTAAAAAGGAAAAGAGAAGTCAAGGCGCGAATACCAAGGCAGTAGCCTGCAATCGCCAGAGGAGGACTGCCTTGGATCGGGTACGCGTGGCGCAGCTGGTAAGAAAAAATGACAACGCCTCGCGCCGGGAGCTTTTTGAGATCTTTTACCGGCCCACCTACGCCGCGGTTTTTGCCCTTTTGCGCCACCGGGAGAGCGCCGAAGACATCACCCAGGAGGCGTTCATCAGGGCTTTCCAGAACATCGATCGCCTGCGGGAGAAGGATAAATTTGGCCCCTGGCTGGCGGCTATTGCCACCAACCTGGCCCGCAACCATTTGAAGCGCGAGAAGCGCCTCTGCTATTATGACAAACCCATTGAACCGGCGGCCGGCTCCGCGGCGGCGGCCTTCTGCAGCACCGAGGAGCGGCTCATTCGCGAAGAGGAGATTGCCCGGGTCCGCGCGGCGCTGCGCACCCTCTCGCCCGAGCAGTACCAGGTGGTCATCTTGCAGTACTACTACAATCTCAAGCTTGACGAAATTGCGCGGCTCCTTAATATCAGCCCCGGCACCGTAAAGTCGCGCCTCTTCCGGGCCCGCGACAGGCTCTCCCGGGCGCTGGAACCAGAAGAGGATCTTGTTTGTCAAGCAGATGAGGGAGGCGGTGCAGAATAATGCAGGCCAGGAGAACTGACCGCAGCCTTGACCATATCATCGGGGAAGCGCTGCAGCGCGAGCTGGAAAGCGTGCCTGTTCCCCCGGCGGCGCCGCTCTGGGCGCGCATCCGGGCGGGCCTGGCCCGCGCCGGGAAAAAGCGCGCTGCTTTCCCCTGGCGGCAGATGGCCGGCGCGGCCGCCCTCGTGCTTGTTTTTGCCGGCGTCGGCCTTGCTCTCAGCCGCTCCGGCATGTTCAGCTCATCGCCTCTCTTTTACGGGGAGAACGTGAACCAGGACTGTGTCAAAGGAGATGTTGCCGAAAAGCCCTCCAGTATGGAGCGAGGGGCCGCGCCTCCGCTCGCCCTGCCGGGCGGTTTTGCGCTGGAAGAAGAGGGAGCGCAGGATCTAATCCAGGCGGGGGAGGGCTGGACTGCCGCTCTTTACCGCAGGGGCGAGGAGAAGCTGCTCTGGATAAGCTGCGACGCCCCTGTGCTGGATTTGCGGGAGTTTGTGCTCCAGGCTGGCCGCATGCTCGGTGCGGGAACGGAGATTGCCGGGGAGAGGACAACGGTTTTACAGGAGGGCCGCCTGGAATTCACTGCCGGCGGCCGTCCCGGCATTGCCTGGAGGGAGGGAGAGGGCACCCGGGCCCTGCTGGTCCTGAGCGGCAGCCCCGATTTGCAGGCGCTGCAGGCCCAGCTTTTGCCTCCCCCGTAGGAAAATTATACCGGGCAAGAAATTAAAAAAGCCCTTGCCAATTTTATAAAAAGAAGGTATACTTTCTTTCAGGAACCGATAAAGGCAAAACTGCCGTAAGGCAGTGACGCAAAGCTATGGGTCCTGCAAAGGATCGCCAGGCTGCCGGTCAGGAAAACTGGTTATTACTTTTTCTCCCTGATGAGGCAGCCGCAAGCTGTCTCCTTTTTTTGGTGGAAAAGCCCTAAGCCAGCTACCCCGGCTTGGTTCCTTCACTTTTTGGGTACAAAAGTTTCTTTTGTACCCTTTTTCATTCTTCTTTCGGCAGGCGCCCGGGGATCCGCTAAACCACCCCGGCTATGCCTGCAGGCACCGAGCTTTCAAAATCCTGGTACAGGCGGTAATCGAGCTGGGGGAAGATGTTGTCCGCTTCCTCCAGCCGCTTGAGCCACTCGGCGTCAATGTTGCCCTCGTCTATCTGGCGCTGCAGCAGGCGAAAGCGCACGAGGTGGCTTACCGCCCTGCTGCGGGCATACTCCACCGTGGTGCCGGAGGTCATGATAAAGGGCCAGTCGCTGCTCTGGGCCAGCATGAGCTCGCGGGCCGCCTGGCGCAGGGCCCGTTCCAGCAGCCCCTCGGCACGGGGATGGGCCGTGGCCAGCCGGATCATGTCGGCGGCGGCCTTGTGCAAGTGCCGGTAAAGCCAGTCGTTGCTCCCGTTCAGCCACACCTCGTGATAGCCCTTGTCTCCCCAGCTGGAGGGATTGGGCTCCGCCAGCTGCAGCGGGTAGCCCAGGTCCAGGTATTCCCCCGGGGTGATGAGCTTTACGTCGGCCTGGTCGAAAGCTATTTTCCGGAAGAGGAAGTCAAGCCACTGCGGCCCCTCAAACCACCAGTGGCCGAAGAGTTCGGCATCATAGGGTGAGATGACTATGGGCGGCCGTCCCATGAGAGAGGCGAGGTAGCTTACCTGCTGCTGGCGGTTGAACATGAAGTTCCCCGCGTGCAGGGCGGCCTTCTCCCGGGCGCGGTGGGGCTGGTAGGGTTCCTTGTACTCCAGTCCCTCGCAGGTGATGCGGTAGTACTTGATGCCGGTATCGCTGCGCAGGCCGGGAGGGTGCAGGTACGGCCCGATGTACTCCAGCGGCAGATCGTAGGCAATGTCGCGGTAGAACTCGCGGTAATCGTAATCCCCGGGGTAGCCCTCCTGCGCGCTCCAGACCTGCTTCGATGTCTCCGGGTCCCTTCCGAAGACGGCCACGCCGCTCCTGGTAAGTATGGGGCTGTAGACGCCGTACTTGGGGCGAGGGGTGGCGTAGAGGACCCCGTGCGTGGCGGTGATGATGTACTGGAGGCCCAGTTCGCTGATGATCTCATCCAGGCCGTGTTCGTAGGCGCATTCGGGCAGCCACAGTCCCCGCGGGGGCTCGCCGAAGAGGGAGGCATGGTACTGGACGGCGTTGGCCAGCTGGGCGTAGATGCTCTCCGGCTGGAGCAGCAGCAGCGGCAGGTAGGCGTGGGTGGAGGCGGTGGTGATGAGCTCCAGGTAGTTTTCTTCGGCCAGCCGTCGGAATGCGGGCACCAGGCGGCCGCCGTAGCGCTCCAGGTAGGCGGCGGCGGCATCGAAATGCTCGCGGTAGAGCCGCGCCAGGGGAGCAAAGGAGGGATCGCCGGCTGTGCGCTCCTCCTCGAGCCGGGCCAGGTTTTGCAGCCCCTGCAGGTATTTGCGGTAGCGCTCCTGGAGCAGGGGGTCTTCCATCATCGCCAACAGGGTCGGCGACAGCGAAAAGGTGAGCCGGAAGTCAACGCCTTCATCGCGCAGCTTCTCGAAAACCATGAGCAGGGGAATGTAGCACTCGGTTATCGCTTCAAAAAACCATTTTTCCTCCAAGGAATGATCGTATTCGGGGTGGCGCACATAGGGCAGATGAGCATGCAAAATCAAAGCGAGAAATCCCTGGGCCATGATCCAGTAAAGAACCTCCTTCGGGCAGCTATTTCCTTTTTGCTTCCGGCCGGCGCCTGAAAAATTCCGCCGAGCTGAGATGATAGAGGGAGATGCGGCGGAAAAGCTTTTGCGCCTTCCAGTCGGGGAGCTGCCATTGTTCATCGATAAGGTCGCTGAGGCTGTCGCGGGGGGTGCGGATTAAGTTGGAGCGGAGAAGGGATTGAAAAGATCTCCCCGGCGCCTTCCAGCCCAGTTCCACGCGATAGCACCTGTCGGCATGAGGAACGGCAATATACCAGTTGTTGATATCCCCGCTTACTTCCAGATCAAAAAATCCTTCTGCATCTTCCCCTTCCCCCCAGCCATATTTATAGACCCGCAGGCACAAGGCAAACTCCGGGCAGCCTTCTTCCGACGCCCTTCTGGCCAGGGCTTCCCGGGTCTGCGGGCTTATTTCCCAGTAGGCAAAGATATTATGGGGGTCGCGGGGCAGTATGACCAGGCGATCTTCGCCGTACCGCTCCGGCAGGGACTCGCCGCGGTTTAAATAGTATGTCTGCGGATCGGCCACTCCTTCGCCTCCTTTGTCGGCTGAATGGAAATAAATGCAAGAGAGAGCGCATTAATTTCACATGCTATTATTCCCTAAGCGCGTGGATATATAGATAGGGCCGGGCCGCTTTGCCTGGAGGGCGGAATAAAAAGGGCGGCGGCGGGAAAGCTAGGCTTGATTTTTCACTTCCGGGGTTTAACGCAGCATGGCTCCCGCGCAGCGCCGGGGCTGACCGCCCAGCATTTTCGCGGAGGTGTCTTTTTGCCCGAAATTCGCCGTGATCCCATCTCCGGGCAGCTGGTGATCATCGCTGCGGAGCGTTCCCGGAGGCCGGAGGCCCTGGCCGGCGCCGTCGGCCCCGGGCGCTGCGGCTCCCTCCCCTCCTACGTGGAGAACTGCCCCTTTTGCGCCGGGAATGAGCGGATGACCCCGCGGGAGCTCCTTGCCTTGGGGCGCGGCACGGCGGCTGCGGATGCGGCCGGCTGGCGAGTCAGGGTTGTGCCCAACAAGTACCCGGCGGTGGTGCCGCAGCAGGAGAGGGAGCGGGATTTCCGGGCAGCTTCGCAGCCCGCCTGCGGCGCCCACGAGGTGATCATTGAAAGCCCGGAGCACAACCGGCATCCCGGCAGCTTACCCCCGCGGCAGATGGAGCTTGTTCTTGAGGCCTACTGGCGGCGAGAGCGGGCGCTGGCCCAGAAGCGCTGCCTGCGCTACGTGCAGATTTTCCGCAACTACCGCCGCGAAGCGGGCGCCTCCATAGAGCATCCCCACTCCCAGCTTATTGCCCTGCCCTTTGTGCCGCCCGCGGTCAGGCTGGAGATGGAAAGCGCGCACCGCGCCTACCTCGAGGAGGGGAGCTGCCCCTTCTGCCGCATGCTTGAAGAGACAAACGCCTGCGGGGAGAGAGTGGTTCTCAATGGCGGCGCCTACACCGCCTTGATCCCCTATGCCGCCCGCAGCCCCTTTGAAACCTGGATCCTGCCGCGGCGCCATGAAGCTTCCTTTTTTGAAACGGCCGCCGCCGGGAGGGCGGAGCTGGCGCTGTTCCTGGGAAAGCTGTTCCGGATGCTGGCGCGGGCCCTGGGGGACTACCCTTACAATTATTACCTGCATACCGCGCCCTTGCGCAGCGCGCCGCTGCCCCATTATCACTGGCACCTGGAGCTCATTCCCCGGGCCGGCGTGGAAGGGGGATTTGAAATGAGCAGCGGTATTTATATCAACACCATGCGGCCCGAAGAAGCGGCCGCTTACTTGAGAGAGAAAGGAAGAGCGGAAGATGAATCATGGCGGGAAGATCTATTTCATCCTGGCCCTGCACAATCACCAGCCTGTGGGCAACCTGGATGATGTCCTGGAGCAGAGCTTTGCGCGCACCTACGAGCCCTTCATTGATGTCCTGGAGAGATTTCCGGCCATGCGGGTGGCCCTGCATTACTCCGGCAGCCTTCTCGACTGGCTCGTGGAGAGGAAGCCGGAGTTCATCGGGCGGCTAAAGAGGCTCGCCGCCGCCGGGCAGGTGGAGATCCTGGGCGGCGCCTACTACGAGCCCATCCTTCCCGCCATCCCCGATGAAGACAAAATCGGCCAGATCCGCCTCCTGGCGGAGCGCCTGGAAGAGCTCTTTGGCGTAAAGCCGCGCGGCATGTGGCTGGCGGAAAGGGTCTGGGAGCCGCACCTGCCCCGCCCCATCCGCCGGGCCGGGATGGAGTACCTGGCCCTGGATGACAGCCACTTCCGCGATGCCGGCTGCGCGGAGCTGGATCACTACTACCGCACCGAAGAAGAGGGCTATCCGGTGGACATATTCCCCATCAGCGAAGAGCTGCGCTACCTCATCCCCTTCAAGGCGCCCGGCGAGGCCATCTCCTTTTTCCGGGAGAGGCGCGACGCGGGGAAGCCGCGCCTCTTTGTGCTGGCCGACGACGGGGAAAAGTTCGGCGGCTGGCCCGGAACCTACGAGGCGGTCTACGAAAGGGGATGGCTGGAGGAGTTTTTCACCCTCCTCATGGAGCAGGAGGACTGGCTCAGCGTGGTCACCTTTGATGAGTACCGCCGCCTCTTTCCTCCCCGGGGCCCCCTGTACCTGCCGGCGGGGGCCTACCGCGAAATGAAGGAGTGGTCCGGGGGCTTCTGGAGAAATTTTCTCAGCCGCTACCCCGAAAGCAACCGCATGCACAAGAAGATGCTGGCGGTGCGGCGCCGCTGGGAGCAGCTCCCGGAAGGAGAGCCGCGCCGGCGCGCGCAGCGCCTCCTCTGGGCGGGCCAGTGCAACTGCGCCTACTGGCACGGGGTTTTCGGCGGCCTCTACCTCGGTTTTTTGCGGGCTGCCGTCTGGCAGAAGCTGCTGCAGGCGGAGAAGCTCATTGACGACCACTTGAAGGAGCCGCCCTACCTGGAACTGCAGCGGGGAGACTTCGGCTACAGCGGCGCGGAGGAGATCTACCTTTACACCGACCGCCTCAACCTGCTCCTGGCGCCGCAGCTTGGCGGCAGCCTCTGGGAGCTTTCCTGGAGGCCGGCGGCGGTGAATTTGCTCGACACTCTGACGCGCCGCCCCGAGGCCTATCATAAGGACTACCTGGAGCAGGCGGCCCCTTCGGCGCCGGCTGGAGAGCCGGCCTCCATCCATCACCTGCGGGCGGTGAAGGAGGAGGGCCTCCTGGAGCAGCTTGCCTACGATCCCTACCCCCGGGTGGCCCTCATCGAGCATTTCTTTGAAGAGGACCTCACCCTGGAGCAGTTTGCCCGGGGAAGTTACCGCGAGGGCGGCGATTTCCTCATGCAGCCCTTTGAAGTGCAGGTGGATCGGCTGCCCGAGTGCGAAGGAGGCGGCGCAGGGGTGCAGGTCACCCTGCAGCGCCAGGGGGCGGTTGGCGAAGCGGCGCCCCTGCTGCTGCAGAAGAAGATCACCCTCCGCGCCGGCGAGGACAGCTTCCAGGTGGACTACCGGCTGGCCAACCTGGGCGACAGGGAGGTCTTCCTCCGCTTTGGGGTGGAATTTAACCTGGCCTTTCTCTCCGGCTCCGACGAGGAGCGCTATTACGCCATCCCCGGGCGCGAACTGGAAGACCGCCGCCTTGGCTCCCATGGCGCCGAGGAAGGGGTGCCGGAGGTGACCCTTGTGGACCGGCGGCGCAACCTGCAGCTGACCCTCTCCTGGCCGGAGCCGGCCTTGCTCTGGCGCATGCCCGTGGAGGCGGTCTCCCTCTCCGAGGGCGGCCTGGAGCGCTCCTACCAGCAGTCGCTTGTTCTGCCCCGCTGGGATTTCTCCCTGGCGCCCGACGAGAGCCGCGACCTGGGCATTTTGCTCCACTTGGCCGCGGCCGGCGAAAGGGAGCCGGTGCCAGCTCCGGCCCGGGAGGAGGCGGGGACATGAGCGAAGAGCCGCTCTACGTGGCCTTTGTCTGGAACCAGCACCAGCCCGTCTACCGCGATTCGCTCACCGGCGAGCTGATCATGCCCTGGGTGCGGCTGCATGGGAGCAAGGATTATTACCAGATGGCGGCCCTCCTGGAGCAGTACCCCCGGGTGAGCCAGACCTTCAACCTCACTCCCTCGCTGCTGGAGCAGGTGGAGAGCTATCTTGCAGGAAATGAGGACTTCTACCAGAAGGTGAACAAGCCTGCGGAGGAGCTCAGCGACGGGGAGAAAGAATACCTGCTGCGGCACTACTTTGACATCCACTGGGAGAAGGTCATCGGGCAGCACCCCCGCTACCTGGAGCTTTTGGAGCTCCAGGGGCGCATTCGCGAGCCGGGGGCGGTGCGGCCGGCGCTGGAGCGCTATCGCCTTCAGGACTACCGCGATCTGCAGGTCTGGTTCAACCTGGCCTGGATTGATCCCGATATCCGCCGTGCCGATCCCGCCCTGGGCCGCCTCATGGAAAAGGGAAGGGATTTCAGCGAAGCGGAGCGGCGCCTGGTGGTGGAGAAGCAGCTGGAGCTGCTTGCCGGCATTGTCCCCCTGCACCGCCGCCTGCAGGAGCGGGGGCAGATGGAGGTCATGACCACCCCCTTCTATCATCCCATCATGCCGCTGCTCATCGACAGCTGCAGCGCCCTGCGGGCCTGCCCGGGGCTGCCGCTGCCGCGGCGCTTTCAATATCCCCAGGATGCCTGCGCGCAGCTGGCCCTGGCCGATCGCCAGTATCGTCGTCTTTTTGGCCGCCGCCCCAGGGGGATCTGGCCGCCGGAGATGGCGGTGAGCCCGGAGACAATAGCCCTCTTTGCAAGTTACGGCTTTGCCTGGTCCATCAGCGATGAGCAGGTTCTCGCCCGCTCCCTAAAGGTCGAGATCGTGCGCGACGCCTACGGCCATGTCCTAAACGGCGATCTCCTCTACCGCCCCTACCGCGTCCGCGGGGCCGGCGGAGAGCTGGCCATGGTTTTCCGCGATCACTACCTCTCCAACCGCATCGGCTTTGAATACCAGCATTTCCGCCCCGAGGATGCCGCCGCCGATCTAGTGCACCGCCTGCTGAAAATCCGGGAGAACCTGGCCTGCTCTCCGGGCAGCCACCTGGTGACCATCTCGCTGGACGGGGAGAACGCCTGGGAATGGTACCAGGGCGACAAGGGACCTTTTTTGCACAGCCTCTACCGCCGCTTGAGCGAGGAGCCGCGCCTCTGCTGCTGCACGGTGAGCGAATACCTGGCGGTGCATCCGCCGCAGCGGGTTATCGAAGAGCTGCATACCGGATCGTGGGTTGACCACAACCTCGCCCGCTGGATCGGCACGGACAACAAGAACCTTCTCTGGGATTACCTCCTGGAGGCCCGCGAGGCGGTGGAGCGCTGCCGCCGCAGCGGCTCCTGCAGCGAAGAGGCGCTGCAGCGAGCCCTGGAGAGCATCTATATCGCCGAGGGGAGCGATTTCGCCTGGTGGATCGACAGCATGCCCTACTACCTGGCCGCCCCCTTTGACGCCCTCTTTCGCCGCCATCTCGCCGCTGTCTACCGTTTCCTGGGGGTGGCGGTGCCCGACCACCTCTACCGCTCCCTGGCCCGGCCCCGGCCCGGGGAGGAGGCTTTTAGCGTCGACCCCCTGGCCGGCCCCGTGGCCATGGTCCCCCCGCCGATAAGTCCAGCGGGTAATCCCCCTCAAATTCCCCCAAGGGGGAGTTGAAAATTTTAGCCGGCCCCTTGAGCCGAAAGCCCAAGGGGCCTCCCCTGCGAGGAAATTGATGGACCGCTTTTGAATTTTTATGATAATATCATGGTAATATCATGGTACCACGTCATGGCCAGAGGTGGGTTTTTACGTGTACATAATCGTTATCGGCGGGGGCGGGGTTGGCTCGGAGCTGGCCCACAATCTTTCCGAGAAGAATTTTGACGTGGTGGTCATTGAAAAAAACCCGGAGCGGGCGCGCCGGCTGGGCGACCTCTACGACGTCATGGTTTTGGAAGACAACGGGGCCAACGTCCTGGCCCTGGAAAAGGCGGGCGTCAGGTCCGCGGACATGGTCATTGCGGTAACGGAGATCGACGAGATCAACATTATCGCCTGCATGCTGGCCAAGCGCTACGGTGTTCCCCTGACCGTGGCCCGGGTGCGCAATGCCGACTATGCCCATGGTTCTACCATCCTTGACCCGCACCAGCTGGGCATTGACCTGATGATCAGCCCCGAGCGCAGCGCCGCCTACGAGATCTCCCGCATGCTTCATTTCCCCGAAGCCTGCGAAATTGAGTACTTCAGCCGGGGGCGGGTGATGATGCTCAGCCTTGTTGCCGGCCCCGACGCCCCCATTGTGAGAACACCTTTCCGCCAGCTGAACCTGCCGCCGGGCTGCATCATTGTGGGTATCAGCGAGGGGCAGGACAAGTTTATCATCCCCGGCGGCAATGATGTCATCAAGCCGGGGGCCAGGGTCTACCTGCTGGGCCGGTCGCGCACGCTCAAGGATATCAGCTTCCTGCTCCTGCATGAGCGCATCAGGATCAAGAGGGTGGCCATTTTCGGCGGCGGGGGGATCGGCTTTGAGCTGGCGAAGCTGCTGGAGGAGAGCCGCAGCCCCTTCGAGGTGAAGCTGGTGGAGAAAGACGGCG
>JAAZIN010000125.1 GCA_012800855.1 Bacillota bacterium | reverse complement strand
GCAAAGCGAGCCGAAACGGGGCCGCCGCCTATGATTACCTTGGTCCTTTCCCGCAGCCCCTCGGCATCCATGGCCTTAATCACATCTTCCATTCCCAGCATGGTTGTCGTCAGCAGGGCGGAGAGGCCCAGGACGTCGGGCTCGTATTTTTTCACCGCCTCGATAAAGGCAGCGGTGCTCACATCCGTTCCCAGATCGATGACTTCAAAGCCGGCGCTTTTCAATAAAAAGCCCACCAGGTTTTTCCCAATGTCGTGGACATCTCCGGCAACAGTGCCTAAAAGGACCCGTCCTTCCTGGCCCATGGGGGAGGCCTCTCCCAGGTGCGGCTCCAGCACCTTCATGCCACTGGTGAAAGCATCGCTGGCCATGATCAGCTCCGGGAGGAAATACTCGCCCGCTTCAAATTTGCGCCCGCACTGCTCCAGCCCCTCCATCATGGCCCGGAGCAGGTCAAAGGGGTCGTCACCGGCGTCAAGGCGGGACTGGATCAGCTCTTCAATGTCGTAGGTGTTGCCGTCCCGAACGGCTTCGGTTATTGCAGCAAGCATCCTAATACCTCCCGTATTTCTTTACTAGATTGAAGGTGAAATTAACCTTCTCCAGGTCCGTGCCCGGCGGCACCGAGCTTATGGAAAGAGTCATGGGGGTGCGCATCTCTGTGGCCAGGGTACATACCCGCTTGACCAGCGCTTCAATCTCCTCCTCGGTGGCATCCCTTAGAAACTTGCCATGGATAATATAGGAGTAGCACTTCTTATACTCCTTGGCCAACTCCAGTGCCGGGCGGTCATACTCCGGCAGAGTGATGCCTTCGGGCGTGGTGGGGAAAACGTAGTTTGACCACAAGATCTGGTGATTGATGCCCGGCGGCTCGTTCTCGAGGATGTGCCGCATCTCCATGGGAGAGGTGCAGGGGTAGACAATGGTAAGCTTCTTCTTGTGATGCTGCCAGACCCTTTCGATGTAAGGGAGGACATACTTGACATAGTCCCGGCGGCTCATGATGGGACTGGCCGCGTACTGGTCCACCAGCGCCGCCCCCAGCAGCGACAGTCCGTGCTTCACGGCCAGCTCAAAGTGGCGGATGGAGAGCCGGGTGGTCAGATCCATGAGCGCCGGGTAGAAATCGGGGTCGCCGCGCCGTTTGATCTTCTCCTTGCGCACGGGATCGTCCGTCTCCACGTAATCCTTGTGGAGGCGCAAATCCAGGGGGAGCTTGTCATCTCCCCGCAGCAGCATGGCCAGGTCCCAGGGGCCATCCAGGTTCAGGTTGACAAGCAGCTCCGGGTGGCGCCTCTGGATTTCCACGTGGATGTCAAAGTACATCTTGAGGTAACCCGTGGCTTTTTCCGGTATCTTAATCCTTTCCAGGTCTTCCCGGGTCTGGATGGGGTATTTCACCGGGTAAGGCACCCGATCCTCGGTGACCATATACACCGTGCCCTGGTCCGCTGCCCCCATGCCCATGGTTCCCTGCCAGATGGGCACGGAGATCAGATCGCAGTCGAAGAGCTCGACCACCCGCTCCGCCAGGGCAATGTTGGCTTCAATACTTTCCACAGTAGACTTCCAGTTGTACCTAGGATCGAGCATGTACGGCTCGATATTGGTGGCCGCCAGCATGGTGGGAACCCGGTCGGGGAGGCCGATTTGGGCCATCATGAAACGCTCCATCCCGTTCAGCTCGCCCAGCTTCAGCTTGCTCTTCGCAAGGGCTTTGACCATGGTTAAGATGAGGTTGGCCATAGGATACTCCTTTCTTGATAAATTTTATTTCGCTACAATATAAAGTACTTAAAAAAAGGGCCGCTTCTGTTGCCTGGACAACAAAAGCGGCCCTCCAGGCCGCTGCCAAACAGAATTAAGGCCGGCTGTTCAATTGCGGCGGGAGTTGTTGCTGCACCAGCCCCAGGCCAACTCGGCGCCGTCACGCGCTTCGTGGGCATAGCCGTCGGCGCCAATTTCCGCGGCAAATCTGGGCGTAATGGAGGCACCCCCGACCATTACCTTGACCTGATCCCGCATGCCGGCAGCTTTTAAAGAATCGATGACCTTTTGCATCTCAAATTGGGTCGAAGT
>JAAZIN010000017.1 GCA_012800855.1 Bacillota bacterium | reverse complement strand
AGCCAGCCGGCCAGCCCCATGAGCACGGCGGTATCTATGCCGTAGCCGTCGCACAACCTCGTGGCCAGGCGCTGGTTTTCGCCCAGGGTCCTTTCGCCCGGCTGGGCATAGACCATGGCCGCCTGGCACAGCGACTTGTATTTCCTGCCCTCGTGAATATAGTAATGCCTCGAGCAGCCCACGCCGCAGCCGTAGCAGGTCATGGGCCTGGTCACGCCGGGAACCATCCAGGGGGTGGAGATAGCCGCACCCTTGCCCGGGGGACGCAGCCGCCGCATGGCGCTGACGGCCTCGCGCAGCCCCGCGGGATCGGCCGCCGCCGGGCGGCTCTCCCCGCCCACGACCACGGCTTTCAGCAGCTTGGAGCCCATCACCCCGCCCAGGCCGGCCGAGCCGGAGGCGCCGTCATCGGTGATCATGTTGGCGTAGCCAATCATGTTCTCGCCGGCCGGCCCGATGGCGAGAACGGCTGCTTTGTCTCCCCATTCCGCCTTTAAGAGGTCGCAGGCGGCAAAGGTGGAGCGGCCCCATAGGTGCCCAGCATCGCGCAGTTCCACCCGGTCATTTACTATGAGCAGGTAAAGGGGGCGCGGCGCCTTCCCCACCACCACCAAGGCGTCATGCCCGGCAAACTTCAGAAAGGCGCCCCAGCGGCCGCCCAGGCTGGCATAGGAGAAGCTCTGCCGGCCCGACGGCGACTTGCCGCAAAGCTGCCACCTGTTCCCGGCAAAACCGGAAAAGCCGGTGGCCGGACCGGTGGCAAAGATGAGGGGGTTTTCGGGAGCAAAGGCCTGAAGCTGGTCGCAGGCCAGTTCCCAGTAGAGGGCGGCGGCGACCCCCCTTCCGCCGATGTACTTTTCCGTGTACGGAGCACTGGGGAGGCGGGAACATTTGCCGCTGGAGAGGTCAACCATTAATATTGAACCGGTGTAGCCGAAACTCTTCATCAGCTTATCTCCTCATGCTGCCGCTTCAACAAGCTGCCCCCCGGTCTCCGCCGCGGAAGCCGGCCGGCGCAGGCAGCCAAAGGCGAATCCCCCCGGCAATCCTGCACCCCGTGATGGCAAGCGGAAGAAGAGGATTAAATCCCGGGGGGATCCTTGTTTATATATAAACCCTTTGCAGGGATTTCGGCAGGGAGCCGGGAGGGGCGCCCCTCCCGGCTCATTCCTCCATGCCCTTTTACGGTGCCGGTGCAATCAAACCTTCTTTCATCATCATCCGGGTCAGCTCCTGGGAGCGGCGGATGGTGGCCTCGGCCTTCTTGTAGATCTCATCGCGGCTCAGCTTGAGCCTGGCCACGCCTTCCTCGATGGCCTTCATGGCCGTGGCCGTGGCCACGCGGGGGAAGACCTCCCACATATCCATGGTCGGCAGTATTTTTTCAGGATCCATGCCGCCGTTGGGCGCGCAGGCGGCCAGCTCCTCGGCGGCGGCAATGCACATGCCGTCGGTGATGGTGCTGGCGTGGACATCGAGCACGCCCCGGAAAATGGCCGGGAATCCCAGGGAGTTGTTCACCTGGTTGGGGAAATCGGAACGGCCGGTAGCGACAATGGCCGCCCCCGCTTCCTTCGCCTCCCAGGGCCAGATTTCCGGGTTGGGGTTGGCACAGGCGAAGACGATGGCCTTGTCGGCCATGGAGGCGACCCATTCTTTCTTGATCGTGCCGGGGCCCGGCTTGGAGAGGGCAATGAGCACGTCCGCCCCCTTCATCGCTTCCTCAGTTCCACCTACCACGCCGGCCGCATTGGTCTTGAGGCACATCTCCCACTTGAGCGGATGCTCTTTTTCCAGGTCGGTGCGCCCCTTGTGCAGGGTGCCCTTGCTGTCCACCATGATCACCTTGCCCGGGTCAACCCCGGCGGCGAGGAAGAGGCGAATGGTGCAGAGGTTGGCTGCCCCGGCCCCGTTCATCACGATCTTCACCTGGTCTATCTTCTTGCCCACGATCTTCAGCGCATTGATCAGGCCGGCCAGGGTGACCAGGGCCGTGCCCTGCTGGTCATCGTGCCACACCGGAATATGGCACTCTTCCCGCAGCCGGTCCAGGATGTAGAAGCACT
Organism: Bacillota bacterium; assembly: GCA_012800855.1. Lineage (GTDB taxonomy): Bacteria > Bacillota > Dethiobacteria > DTU022 > DTU022 > JAAZIN01. Next base: position 2,483 of record JAAZIN010000017.1, on the reverse strand, counting down.
TGGGGCTGGCGATATCCTCCAGGTTTATCCCCCCGAAGGAGGGCTGCAGCATTTTGACGAACTTGATCAGCTCATCGGGATCCTTGGTATCCACGCAGATGGGAAAAGCGTCCACGCCGCCGAGGTACTTGAAGAGAAGCGCCTTCCCCTCCATGACGGGCATGCTCGCTTCAGGGCCGATATCGCCCAGCCCCAGAACCCGCGTTCCGTCGGAGACAACGGCGACGAAATTGCCCTTGTTGGTGTACTTGTAAACATCATCCTTATTTGCAGCGATAGCCTTGCAGGGTGCCGCCACACCGGGAGTGTACCAGATGGAAAAATCGTCAACATCCCGCACCGGGCTCTTCAGCGCCACCTCAACCTTGCCCTGGTAAAAGGGGTGCAGCTTCATTGCTTCCTCGGCCGGCTTGTTGGCCTTGGCCATAAGCTCATCTTTTTTGCTGGTCATGTTTATCCCTCTCTTCCTTCTTTCATCTTTTGCCTGCTTACCTGGCGTAAGCCTTGATCCCTTCCTCGTAGAGGTCGTTCCCGTAAGCGTCATTGATGACCGTGGCTGGAAAATCCTTTACCTCCAGCCGGTAAATGGCTTCCGTCCCCAGCTCGGGGTAGGCCACCACTTCGCTGCTGATGATGCGCTTGGAAAGCAGCGCCCCAGCGCCCCCGACAGCGGCCAGGTAGACGCCCTTGTATTTTTTCAGGGCCTCTTTTACAGCCGCGTTGCGCAGCCCTTTTCCGATGCAGGCCTTCATCCCCTCTTTCAGGAGCAGGGGGGTGTACTTATCCATCCGCCCGCTGGTCGTGGGGCCGGCCGAACCGATGACCTGGCCCGGCTTTGCCGGGGTCGGCCCCACGTAGTAGATGACCTGCCCCTTCAGATCGATGGGCAGCGGTTCGCCCCTCTCAATGAGCTCGGCCAGCTTTTTATGCGCGGCATCCCGGGCTGTATAAATGACCCCGCTAATGAGGACGCTGTCTCCCGCTTTCAGTCCCAGCACATCTTCGTCGCTGAGCGGAGTTTGCAAGTGTTTAACCGTCATGGCAGACCCTCCTTGGTAGTTATTTCCTTTTTCTAAATGACCCGCTCCACGTGGCGCGCAACATGGCAGTTGATATTCACCGCCGCCGGCAGGCTGGCAATGTGGGCGGGGAAGGTTTCAATGTGCACCGCCAGGGCGGTGACGCGGCCGCCAAAGCCCTGCGGCCCGATACCTAGGTTGTTGATCTCCCGGAGAAGCCTCTGCTCCAGGTTAGCATAGAAAGGCTTGGGATGGGGCTGTCCCAGGGGCCGGAGCAGCGCTTTTTTGGCCAGCAGCGCCACCTTTTCAAAAGTTCCGCCGATGCCTACGCCCACTACAATGGGCGGGCAGGGGTTGGAACCCGATTCCCGGACGTGGTTGACCACGAAATCGACGACCCCCTCCACGCCGTCCGAGGGCTTGAGCATCTTTACCGCGCTCATGTTCTCGCTGCCGCCGCCCTTGGGCGCAAAGGTGATTTTAACCTTGTCCCCGGGAACGAGAATAGTGTGGATTACGGCAGGGGTGTTGTCGCCGGTGTTGATCCGCTCCAGGGGATCGCTCACGATGGACTTGCGCAGATAGCCTTCACGGTAGCCCTTGCGCACCCCTTCGTTAATGGCCTCTTCCAGGGAGCCCCCGGTTAGATGGACCTCCTGCCCCCACTCCACGAAAAAGACGGCAAAGCCGGTGTCCTGGCAGATGGGGATCTGCTCGCTGCGAGCAATGTCCACGTTTTCGAGGATCTGCTTTAGAACCTCCTTGCCGGCAGGCGACTCCTCTTCCAGCAGCGCCTTCTTCAAGGCATCGACCACGTCCTCGCCCAGGTAAAGGTTTGCTTCCTGGCACATCTCTGCAACCAGCTCGGTAATGGTTGACGCTTTAATTTCCCGCAACTTTATCTCCCCCCATGAGGTATTTTTAATAATGTTAAAATCCCGCAGCCAAACTAATACCCAATCCTCCCCGCCGCCTTTTTTGAAATCCTTTGTCCGAGTACCTGCCTCCGCCTCCTGCCCTTTAGCTGCATAGAACATCTATCTTACCCAGCTAGCAAATACTGTGCCAAGCCTGGCAGGAAATATGGCTCCCTGTTTGCTTTTATAATAATATTTCAACCGTCCATTTTGAAAGTATCAATCTGAAACGCCTTTCATCTTTTACCACCGGAGGCCGCCGCCGGCCTGCAAAAAGGCTTAAGATCGCCGCCTCTCCGAACAAGCAAATGGCATGATTCTTGCGTTTAAGTTGTAGCGGTTAGTTTAGACGGCACGGCGCCGTTTCATCGGCGAGTTAAAGCTGGTGCCTGCGTGCGCACAGTCAATAAAGGCCAAAGAGGAGGAAGATGACTTGTCCAAGCTAGTAACGGCAGACGTAGCGGCCAAGGCGATAAAGGACGGGGCCACGGTTGGTGTTGCCCTGATGGGGCTGGCTGGCTGGCCCGAGGAGGTGGCCCGGGCCATT
>JAAZIN010000124.1 GCA_012800855.1 Bacillota bacterium | reverse complement strand
TTTCGCGATGTCCGGCTCGAGTTTTCCAGGGGCAAGATCGTCAAGGCCGAGGCCAATGACACGGCAAGGATAAACCAGATTCTTGATACCGACGAGGGAGCCAGGTACGTGGGCGAGTTTGCCCTCGGGGTTAATCCCTACATCACCAGGCCGATGAACGACACCCTTTTTGATGAAAAGATTGCCGGCTCCTTTCACTTCACCCCGGGCAGCTGCTATGACGACTGTGACAACGGCAACAAGTCGGCCGTCCACTGGGATCTTGTCTGCATCCAGACGCCGGAATACGGAGGCGGAGAGATTTACTTTGACGGCGTCCTGGTCAGGAAAGACGGCCTCTTTGTCTTACCCGAGCTGGAAGTCTTGAATCCTGAAAACCTGAAATAGCTGGGAATAGCTGTTTGTAAAAGAACTCGGGGGAGGCGGCTGCAACCGTCTCCCCCGAAATTGTTTCCGGGCAGCTTATTGATACATCATGCGAGGCAGAATAAGAATAATTTCTGGGAAAATGGCCATAAGCACGCAGGCGATTATCAGCGTGATCCAGAAAGGCCACTGGGACATGAATACCTTCATGGCCGGGACCTTTGTAACTGACGAAGCCACCAGGCTGACCACGCCCACCGGCGGGGTGAGCAGCCCCGTGAGGAGCATCATGATCGTCATCACGCCGAACCAGATCCCGTTGTAGCCCAGGGCGGTGACGATGGGATAGACGATGGGCGTCATAATGACCAGCGTGGCCATTTCATCCATAATCGGACCCATGAGCGTGTAAATGAGCAGTATGATCATGATGATGAAAAAGGGCGGCACGTTAAGGCCCTGGATAAACTCCACCAACTCCATGGGGATGAGGCTCCTGGTTAAGAAGGAGCCGAACATCTTGCCGCCGATGAGGATGATAAAGACCATGGCTGAAATCCTGATGGTGCCCTCGACGGCTTCAACGAATTCCCGCCACTTGAGCCGCCCCATCAGCACGGCAAAGAGCAGCGACAGGAAGGCCCCCACGGCGCCGGCTTCGGTGGGGGTAAAGAAGCCGAAATAGATGCCCCCCATGCTTAAGAGGAAGATAAGGGGAACAGCCCAGATGTATTTAAGCTTCTCCCAGGGGAAGGGGATTTTTTCTCCTTTCACTGGCGGCGGGGCCAACGCGGGCTTCCATTTCAAGACTATGGTCACCGTCAGCATTAACAAGATCATGGTCAAAATGCCGGGTAGAATTCCGCCAATCAAAACCTGGCCGATGGATTCTTCGGTGAGCGCTCCGTAAACGACCAGGGCGGTGCTCGGCGGGATGACTATCCCAAGGGTTGAGCCGACGGCGGTTACGCCGGCGGCAAAGCCTTCATCGTACTTGTACTTGCGCATCTCGGGCACCGCCACCGCGGCGATGGTGGTCACGGAAGCAACGCAGGAGCCGCAAACGGCTCCGAAAGCGGCGCCGGCGCCAACTGTGGCCATGGCCATGCCGCCCCTGATTCTGCCGATAATGCCGTTTATCACCTCGTAGAGATCGGCGCCTATGTTGGCCCGGGCCAGGATCATGCCCATGAAAACAAAAAACGGGATGACGCTGAAGCTGTGGTTTTGGGCAATCAGGATAGTGTCGATACCCAGCTTGGTTAAGGCCGGACCGGGAGCGGAGAGGATGACATTGCCGGCAAGGGCTGCGATGATCATGGCAATGCCCACGGGCACCCTGATTATTAGCAGAACCAGCAGCAGGACGATGCCTAAAATTCCTACCTCAATCGATGTCATTGCTAAGCACCCCTCCGTCTATGAGGAAAATAAGATCGCCGATTACGGACAAAGCGTAGCCAATGAGTCCCACGCCGGCGGCGATGACGATGGGCCAATGGGGGATCTTTAAAATGGCGGTGGTGGCGCCGGTGGCGATCAGGGCGAGGCCGTACTTGAAGACCATCCAGCACATCAAGAGGACTGTCCCCAGGTAGATGATGGTGCTGAGAAAGCTAATAAACCTGCGACCGCTGCGCGGCAGGAGTTCGTAGATGAAATCTATGACCACGTGTTCCCTGTAGTGGTGGGCGTAGCCGGCCGCGAAGAAAACAATAAAAGTGAGAAGCACACAGACCAGTTCGTAGCTTCCCCCGATGGGATCATTAAAAAAACGGCGGGCGATCACTTCCGCTACCATCAGCATCATCAATAGCATCAAGGTAAAGCCGCTGACGTATTGCGCGTAATGATTAAGTGCTTTGATCTTTTTTCGAAGCAAGGCGCGCACCTCCCGTATCCTGTATGATGGTTAATATGTATATTCGCGCAAAGCAGTGGGTTTCCTCGCTTGAGGAAAAGGTTTCTCTACTGCCATGCCAGGAGCTTTCTCCCCGAGAGGCGGCATTCACCGGTTAATTTAAAGAAGTTGTGGTGGCTGCTTAACCAACCACCACAACCCCTCATAACACGCTGCTTGCCATAAGCGTTTCTACTGGTTCCGCAGGCTGTCCCTGATGGAGACCATGAGCTCGTAGAATTCCCGGGCGGCATAGCCCTTTGCTTCGAGCTCGGCGATATATTCCTCCACCACCGGCGCTGCTTTTTCGGCAAATAGCGCCCTGTCGGCATCGGTGAGGCGATAGATCTCCATGCCCTTTTCTTCCATCTCTTTTACGGCACCATCATGCAGAGCATCGTAGTACTGGCCTGACTTGATGCTCAGCGTTTCGCAGCCTATGGTTTCGAAGAGCTCCTGGTCCTTGGGGGAAAGCTTGTTCCACGCATTCCAGCTGATGGCCATAACCTGCGGGGAAACATAGAGGTTCATGCCTTCGGTGCCATACTTCAACACTTCATAGAGTTTGTAGGTGGGTATGGCCGAGGCTCCCGTGGCCAGCCCTTCCACAACGCCCCGTTCAATGTTGTCGTAGGTTTCGGGCATGGGCATGCCGGCCGTGGTGGCGCCGAACTTGGCCAGCGACCGGTCGACCATGGGGCTGGCGCTTCTCAGCTTCACTCCCACCAGGTCGTCGGGAGTGCGGACCGGCTTGGTGGCAAGGTAGACGTCGCTAACATCGGAGAAGTAGAGGTTGAATACCTTGAAGTCTTTGTACTCTTCCCGGAAGGCTTCGCTTTGTTCAAAGAGGGCCCAGGCCACCCGGGTGGCTTCTTCCCCGGAGGTGAAATGACCGAAAAACTCGAACATTTCGGTCAGGGGGAAGCGGCCGGGGGTGTAGCCCTGCAGGGTCCAGGTCATGTCTACCGCGCCGGTGCTGATATCGTCAATGGCCGAAGTTCCCGTAGTAATGCTGCCGCCGGGGTGGACGTTGATCTTGATCCGGCCTTCACTTTTCTCCATAATTTCTTCGACAAAAGGCATAATGATGTCCACATGATGGTGATGGGTGGCCGGAAATGGATGGGCAAAGGTGAGCTCAATTACTTCAGTCTCGTCACCGGTCTCGGCGCCTCTTGAGCATCCTACCACGTTCAGCATTATTAGCAGTATTGCCAAAACACCGATCTTCATAATCAGATGCCTCTTCATTCTTGTCCCCCTTTTCGTTAATAGTTTGCCAATTCTTAATTACTGGCCCCCTGCTTGCTGGCGATGCTTCTTGCTCGCTACACCCCTCTCTCTTGCGGCGGCGATGTCATCTATATATACTATGAAACCAGCCCTCCCTTCTTAAGTAAGATGGAATCAACAAATCCTTGCGGCGGCGATGTCATCTATATATACTATGAAACCCTGCCGCTGATACGGATCAGAGTTAACAAGTTAATTGTTTAGACATGGCTTCTGCTGTATATACAATAAGCCAAAATAATATATTTGTCCAATTCGAATATGCAATTATATTAATTAGTTATCCTAATTATTGAGAACCGTAATGGTTAATTATTTTAATATCTCTCCAAAATTATTGAAAACGGCCGGAGCATTATGCAGCCGGCGGATTGTTTACACTAAGCGATATTTTTAATGTCATTAATTAGCATTTGAAATGAAACAGAAGCATGGTGTAATATAAAGGCAGCAGCCAGGCAAGCGGCTTGTGATAGACAGTTGAAAGAGGGACGGCTCATGGAGATCCGCCAGCTTGAATATGTCGTCGCCGTGGCTAAATATAAAAACTTTACCCAGGCCGCAAAGGCCATTCACTTGTCACAATCTTCCCTTTCACAGCAGATAAAAAAATTGGAAGAAGAGCTGGGGGTTAAAATTTTCGAAAGAAATACGCGCAATGTCAAAACTACCCCGATAGGGGCAGAGTTCATCAACCACGCTTTGCGCATCCTCTCAGAAGTGAACCAAGCCCATAGCAGGATCAAGGAGTACCTTACCACCGACCGCG